>JBGVNV010000042.1:0-3561 GCA_045125955.1 Faecousia sp. | reverse complement strand
GGAAGCGGAGGGCACTCTGCTGAGCGTTGACGAGTGGGGCAAGCGTCGCCTGGCCTACGAAATCAATGACCTGAACGAAGGCTACTATGTTCTGATGAACATGGAGTGCAAGCCCGAGTTCCCCGCTGAGCTGGAGCGCGTTATGAAGATCACCGAGGGTGTCATGCGCTGCCTGACCACTGTCGTGGAGGAGTAATCCATGCTCAACCACATTGTCATCATGGGTCGCCTGACCCGTGATCCCGAGCTTCGCCGGACCGGCAGCGGACTCCCCGTTGCCAGCTTCTCCGTTGCTGTCGATCGCGATTTCGGCAAGAACGAGAACGGCGAAAAGGAAACCGATTTCATCGACTGCGTCGCATGGCGCAATACTGCGGAGTACGTCTCCAAGTATTTCACCAAGGGCCGCATGATCGTGGTTTCCGGTCGGCTCCAGATCAGAAGCTGGACCGACAAGGACGGTAACAAGCGTCGTACCGCTGAGGTCGTTGCAGACAACTGCTACTTCGGCGACAGCAAGCGCGACGCCGAGGGCGGCAGCTTCGGTGGCAACACCTATGGCGGCAATTCCTACGGCGGCAACAGCTACGGCAAACAGGGTGGCTACAATGGCGGTAACAGCTACGGCCAGCAGCCCACCGGCGGCTTCGGCGGCTACGCCCAGCCTGCCTCCGCTCCCGCATCCGATTTTGCGATGCTGGAAGACGACGATGCCCAGCTCCCGTTCTAACAAAATCTGAACTTTTCTACTAAACTTACAAGGAGGGAAATCCCATGGCTGAACAGCGTATGCGTCCCCGTAAGCGTAAGAAGGTTTGTTCCTTCTGCGTGGACAAGGTGACCGCTATCGACTACAAGGACACTGCTAAGCTGCGCCGTTACCTGTCCGAGCGTGGCAAGATCCTGCCCCGCCGTACCACCGGTACCTGTGCTGCCCACCAGCGCACTCTGACCACCGCCATCAAGCGCGCCCGTCAGATCGCTCTGCTGCCCTACGTGGCCGACTAATGCACACATCACACCCCGGAAGCACTATGCTTTCCGGGGTGTTTTTTCGCAAATGTTGAATACCCCATCGTAGGGGTCGGCGTCCTCGACGACCCGGCAGAAAATTTGACCTCGATGGGCAAATTTTCTGAATTCCTGCCGAACCGCCGCCTTACGGCGGATGGGACGTCGAGGACGCCGTCCCCTACGTTCTGAAATGAAGGAGAATATAGATATGATGAAAAATAGAAAACTCCTCTCCATCCTGGCTCTGGTGCTGGTCATCTCGCTGACCGGCTGTGCCTTTGTCAGCAATTTTGTGGGCCGGCTCACCGGCTCCCTCTTCGGCAAGGGCTACACCATCACCCAGTACGATGACTACGGCAACCTGGTCTTCACCGTCCACGGCGATAAGGTCACCATGGACTGCCAGCTGGACGAATACGGCGAGGTCACCAGCTACATCGACATCACCATCGACGGCGACAGCTGGAAGCATGTGGGCTCCACCCTGGTCTTCGCCCAGAAGGGCGTGGACATCATCACCGATTTCCAGCTGCCTGAGGACATGGAGAGCACCGGCAATTCCACCGGCCTCATGGCCGTGGATCGCAAGATCAACCACTACGCCAACCTCATCGGCAAGAAACTGGTGGTGCTGGTGTCCAGCCAGAACGGCACCCCCATCGGCCTGTTCCAGGGCGATGACTGCTACATCGAGATCCCCGCAGACCTGCCCAAGACCACCCTCATCAACATCGACGGCAAAATGGTCTACGTCCACCGGGCCAATGTGGACATCATCCCCGCGGAGCTGTTCGGGGAATAAGAAAATCCGGGACTTATGTCCCGGATTCCGGTGTGCCAAATAACTCTGCGTCATTCCGAGCCAGTGCGCACACTGGCGTGGGAATCCCGTAGATAGAAGCGGAAACCCACGAAAACAGGTCTAAAAAATTACGGGATTGCCACGTCGGGCTACGCCCTCCTCGCAATGACGTGCTTTTTGGTAGTCTAAAATCCGGGACTTATGTCCCGGATTCTTTTTTCAGGAAAACACCACAAAATACATAAACAGCGCGTCCAGTACGCCCAGGGTGATACCCGCCGCCACCTGGAGCGGGGTGTGGCCCACGAATTCCTTCAGCTCGATGGCGGGCAGCTTGTGCTCCGCCGCCAGCTTCTGGAAGCCCTCGATGAGCTCGTTGATGAGGATGGCCTGCTTGCCGGTCTCGTGGCGCACGCCCATGGCATCGTGGCAGACGATGATGGCGAGGATGGCTGCCACGGCAAATTCATGGGTGTGGGTGCCGTGCATCAGGGCGCAGAACACCGCCAAACTCGACACCGTGGCACTGTGGCCCGAGGGCATGCCGCCGTCGCCGAAGAGCCGCTCCCAGTCGAGCCTTCCGTTTATCACCGCGTAGAGGATCGTCTTGACCACCTGGGCCACCGCCCAGGCAGAGATCGCCGTCAGCAGATAGGGGTTCGTCAGCATATCCCAAAACCATTCCATTGCAGTTTCCTCCGTTCCTTTGTTGTGATTATGATACCATAAAAATCGAAATATTCATAGAGGAAAAGAAAAAGCCCACCCGGAATTTTTCCGGGCGGGCTTATGTCAGATCAAATTAAAATTCACACTTCTTGGCGATGTAAGCCTTCAGCTCAGCAATGGGGATACGGACCTGCTCCATGGTGTCGCGGTCGCGGACGGTGACGCAGTTGTCGGCCTCGATCTCGCCGTCGCCGATGGTCTGGAAGTCCACGGTGATGCACAGGGGGGTGCCGATCTCGTCCTCGCGGCGGTAACGCTTGCCGATGGAACCGGCATCGTCGAAGTCCACCATGAAGTCCTTGCGCAGCTCGCGGTAGATCTCCTCCGCCTTGGGGCTCAGCTTCTTGCTCAGGGGCAGGACAGCGGCCTTGAAGGGAGCCAGAGCGGGATGCAGACGCAGCACGGTGCGGATATCGGGGTTGCCCTTCTTGTCAACGCCCACCTGCTCCTCGTCGTAAGCCTCGCACAGGAAGGCCAGAGCCACACGGTCGCAGCCCAGGGAGGGCTCGATGACGTAGGGGATGTAGTGCTCGTTCCGCTCCTGGTCGAAGTAGGTCAGCTTCTTGCCGGAGGCCTCCTGATGGCGGCCCAGGTCGTAGTCGGTACGGTCAGCGATGCCCCACAGCTCGCCCCAGCCGCCGCCGAAGGGGAACTGGTACTCGATGTCGGTGGTGGCGCGGGAGTAGAAGGCCAGCTCAGCGGGATCGTGGTCACGCAGGCGCAGGCTATCCTCCTTGATGCCCAGGGACAGCAGCCAGTTCTTGCAGAAATCCTTCCAGTAGGCGAACCACTCCAGGTCGGTGCCGGGCTGGCAGAAGAACTCGCACTCCATCTGCTCGAACTCACGGGTACGGAAGGTGAAGTTGCCGGGGGTGGTCTCGTTACGGAAGGCCTTGCCCACCTGGCAGACGCCGAAGGGCAGCTTCTTGCGGGTGGTGCGCTGAATGTTGGCGAAGTTGACGAAAATGCCCTGTGCAGTTTCGGGACGCAGATAGGCCACATTGGAGGAGTCCTCG
>JBGVNV010000041.1:0-21858 GCA_045125955.1 Faecousia sp. | reverse complement strand
CCCCTACCATTACAATGTGCATTTTCCGAAAAGAAAGGAAGAAAAATATTATGGCAAAGACCAACAAGACCATCTTTAAGGGCATCGGTACCGCCCTGATCACCCCCATGACCGCCACTGGCGTGGACTATGAAAACCTGGGCCGTCTGATCGATTTCCAGATCGACAACGGCGTTGCCGCGCTGATCGCCGTGGGCACCACCGGTGAGAGTGCCACCCTCTCCACCGCCGAGCGCAAGGAGGTCATCCGCTTCACCGTGGAGAAGACCGCCGGCCGGGTCCCCGTCATCGCCGGCACCGGCACCAACAACACCGAGCACGTGCTGGACTTCACCAAGTCCGCCTGTGACGACGGCGCGGATGCCGTCCTGGTGGTCACCCCCTACTACAACAAGGCCACCCAGAACGGCCTCATCAAGCACTACGAGCGCATTGCGGACTACTCCGCCAAGCCCGTCATCATGTACAATGTCCCTGGCCGTACCGGCTGCAACCTGGCTCCCCAGTCCTGCGCCATTCTGGCCGACCACCCCAACATCGCTGCCATCAAGGAGGCCTCCGGCAACATGGCCCAGGCCGTGGAGATGGCCGCCCTCTGCGGCGACAAGCTGGACATCTACTCCGGCGAGGACGGCATCACCCTGCCCCTGCTGTCCATCGGCGGTATGGGCTGTATCTCTGTTGCCTCCAACGTGGCTCCCCGCCAGATGGTGGACATCGTGGACAAGTTCTTCGCCGGTGATGTGGCCGGTGCCGCCCAGATGCAGAAGGATCTGTACCCCCTGATCAAGCTGCTCTTCTGCGAGGTCAACCCCATCCCCGTCAAGGCCGCCATGGCCGCCATGGGTTACTGCGAGAACCGCCTGCGCCTGCCCCTGACCCAGATGGAGCCCCAGAATGAGCTGATGCTCCTGCGTGAGATGCGCAAGCTGGGGGTGCTGAGATGAGAGCTGTCGTCTGCGGTGCCAACGGTGCCATGGGCAAGCTGATCTGCGCCGCCCTGGGTGACGCGGTCATCGGCAAGGTGTCCATCGACGGTGAAAACGGCGTTCCCAAGACCTTCGAGGAGCTGGGCGCGGTGGATGCCAATGTGCTCATCGACTTTTCCCATCACACCGCCGTTGCCGATGTGCTGGCCTACGCCAAAAAGATCGGCTCCGCCGCCGTCATCGGCACCACCGGCCACACACCCGAGGAGAAGGCCCTGATTTTCGCCGCCGCTGAGGAGATCCCCGTGTTCTACGCGGGCAATGTGAGCCTCGGCATCGCGGTGCTCTGCCGCCTGGTGAAGGAGGCCGTGAAGTTCTTCCCCGAGGCCGACATCGAGATCGTGGAGATCCACCACACCCGCAAGGTCGATGCCCCCAGCGGCACCGCCCACATGCTCTTCAACGCTGTCAAGGAAGTTCGCGCAGACGCTGTGGAAAACTGCGGCAGAAGCGGCGAGGGCAAGCGGACCAAGAACGAGGTGGGTATCCACGCCCTGCGCATGGGCAATGTGGTTGGCATCCATGAGGTCCACATCAACACCGGCACCCAGACACTGGTGCTGAAGCACGAGTCCGGCTCCCGGGCCATGCTGGCCGACGGCGCGGTGTCCGCCGCCAAATTCATGGTGGGCAAGGAAAAGGGCCTGTACGATATGGAGTCCATCCTGAATGCCCAGTAAGGGAAGCCCTTGCATTTGACGGACAAATACGATAAAATGAGCGTGGAGAACTGCGGTTCTCCACGCTTTTACGTTATACCCACAGAAGCGTCATTGCGAGCCAGTGCGCACACTGGCGCACCCCAGGGTGGCCTCTCTTGCCCCTACGGGGCAATTCACCTTCTGGCAATCCCGTGGATTTCCCGGCCAGCTCCAATGGTAGTCTCCGCTTGATTTCGGGGATTGCCACGGCCTGCGGCCTCGCAATGACGTGTTTTTTTACAACGGAGGATACTTTATGAACGCATGGTACATGTCCGGTGCGGGCAATGATTTTATGGTCATCGATGCCCGTGGACTTGCTTTGGATTTCACCAAGCTTGCACAGGAGCTGTGCAAAAAAATGGAATGTGACGGCTTTATGGCTGTGGACCACTCCGAAATCGCGGATTTTAAGCTCCATTTCTACAACGCAGATGGCAGTCGGGGCGAGATGTGCGGCAACGGCAGCCGGTGTGTGGCGAAGTTCGCATTCGATCACGGCATCGCGCCGGAGAATATGACCATCGAGACCGACGCGGGTCTGCTGACCGCCGACCGGATCGGGGAAAATCAGTACCGGGTCCGGCTGAATAACCCCGGCATCGTGGACCTGCACCGCCACGGCGACATGGCATACATCGAGCTGGGGAGCCCCGGCGTGCCCCACGGCGTTTACCGCTTTGAGGGTCTGGACTGGTCCATGCGGGACGCGCTCCGGGAACGGATGCGCGCCGAGCGGTACGCAGGATATTTCCCCAAGGGAGCCAATGTCAACTACTACGATTTTCTCTCCGAGGACCGGGTGCGCATCCTGACCTTCGAGCGGGGCGTGGAGGATTTCACCCTGGCCTGCGGCACGGGCTCCGGCTCCGTGGCGGCGGTGCTGTGGCTCACGGGGAAGCTCCCCGGAGGAAAGCTGGCGGTGGAAAACCCCGGCGGCACCCTGATCTTCGAGCTGGAGGGCACGGAAAACGAGGTCACCTCCATCCTCATGACCGGCCCCGCCGAAAAGCTGGGGGAATACGAAGTGCTGAGTTCTGAGGGCTGAGTGCTGAGTGTCAGATAATCACAAAAATGTAGGGCACGCATAGCGTGCCCTTTCTGTTATTTGAGCTTATACAGCACCCGGGGTCTGCCGCCGGTCTCGTAGTCGATGGAGCTGGTCAGCACGTCCCGTTCGATGAGGTAGTTGAGGTAATGGCGCACGGTGACGCGGCTGAGGCCCGACGCAGCGGAGATGCTCTCGCAGGTGTGCTCGCCGTCGGGGCTGTGGTCCACGACCTCCCGGATGGCGGCCAGGGTCCGCGCATTCAGACCCTTGGGCAGATCGTCGTTGGCCTTTTTCGGGGTACGCTTGCCCATGAGCTTGTCCACCATGTCCTGGTTGGCCTTCTCGACGCCCTGTCTCAGGCTGAGCTTGTCCCGGAAGCGCAGGACGGTGTCCCGCAGCCGCTCGTAGGAGAAGGGCTTGATGAGATAATCCACGATGCCCAGCAGCAGGGCATCGTCCACCACCGCCAGCTCCGTGGCGGCGGTGATCATGATGACCGCCGTCTGGATGCCGTTGGCGCGGATCTGCCGCAGCAGCTCGATGCCGTTGCAGATGGGCATATACACATCCACCACCGCAAGCTCGGTGCTGTGCTTCTTCAGATGCTCCAGGGCCGCCTGGCCGTTGGAGAACACGCCCGTGACCTGGACACCCTCGATGCGGCTGAGGTATGCGGCGTTGAGCTGGGCGACCAGGGGGTCGTCCTCCACGATGATAATGCGGATCATGCGTATCCTCCTCGCTCCCGGCTGAAGATCAGGGTGAAGGTGGTGCCGGAGCCGGGTTCCGTCTCCACCTCGATGGAGCCGCCCCGGCGGTCCACGATCTCTTTGATGCGACTCATGCCCACGCCACGGCCCGTGTCCGCCTTGGTGGAGAAGCCCGTGTTGAAGATTTTCGGCAGGACCTCGTCCGCGATGCCCGTGCCGGTGTCGCTGACCTGGATCAAAAGGCCCTTGTCATCCTCGGTCAGCTGCAGGGATACCGCCCGCAGGTCCTCGGCGGGGATGATGTCCGTGGCCTCGATGGCGTTTTCCAGCAGGTTGCCTACCACCGTCACCAGCTCGTCGGTGGTCAGGTAGCGGCTCTGCTCCGGCAGGTAGGAGTTGGTCATAAGCACGAAGCCCACGTCGCGCTCGCGCATGTTGCTGCCCTTGCCCAGGATCAGTGCGCCCACGCTGGTGTTGCGGATGCGCTGGAGCACGGGGCCGGTGATATGCTCGTGGACATCGGCGATGTCGCCGATGTAGCTCTGGGCCCGTTCCACCTGGCCCATCTGGAGCAGACCCGAGATGACCTGGAGCTTGTTCATGAATTCATGGTTGTTGGCCCGGAGGGTGTTGACCATGTGCCGGGTGCCGAAGAGATCCTCGGTGTAGCGGGCCACCTCGGTCTTGTCCGCCAGGATCAGCACCTGACGGGCCCAGAGGTTGGCATCCGGAAGCCGGACCGCCTGGACCATAATATTGGGCCGGTTGCTCTGGAGCCGGTCATTGCCCCGGTCACGCAGACTGCTGCCGTCCTCCGCCCGGAGGATGTCGTCGATGTTCCGACCCACCAGGCTGTTCGCCCCGGTCCCCAGGATCTTGGCGGTGGCGGCGTTGACCAGCCGGATCCGGCCCGTATTATCGAAGGAGATCAGGCCCTCGTCCAGGGCGTTGATCACGTCGTTCTGGGTCAGATACATGCGGAGCATGTCGTCGGTCTTGACACCCCGCAGCCGCTTGCCCAGGTACATGGCCAGTGCGCCGCTGATGAGCAGCGTCAGGAGCAGAAGCAAACCGCCCAGACCGAGGTAGGTCCTGTAGATGTTCTCCCGGAGCTCGTCGATGCGTCCGTGCCGGGCGGCGGCCATGACGAAGCCGATGATGTTGCCCTCCTCATCGTAGACGGGACCGAAGGCCCGGCGGGAGATCTCCCGGTTGGCGGGCTTGGTGTCGGTCAGATAGCATTCGCCCTCCAGGGCCCGGTACTGGTCGCCGCCGTCAAAGGGCTGGCCGATCTTGTCCGGGTCCACATGGTAGACCCGGATGGAATCCGTATTGGCGATGGTGATGTAGTCCAGGTCGTTGGTGTATTCGATGACGCCGTCCAGATAATCATCCATCTCCCGGTCGCAGACACCGGACAGGATCATATCCCGGACGGTGGGGGTGCTGCGCAGGCTCTCCACCGTGGAGACCAGGATCTCATCGATCTTATTCTGAAAGGTCTGGATGGCGTAGCGCATGGTCACCATCATAGTCACCGACAGCAGGATCACCCAGCACACCACGATCCAGGTCATCATCCGCCAAAAAAGGGGAGCACTGCCGTTTTTCTGTTTTTTCATGGGCATCCCTCCGTCGGATTTGGTCGTTTATTTACAAATTATACCATATAGTTTTTCCGTGTCAACGGTCCAGTCATAGCCCAACTGTCCCAATTGGATGTCTTTTTTGTTGCTGCCGTGGTAATCGCTGCCGCCGGTGGGGGTAAGGCCCAGTCGTTCGGCGTGGTCCAGCAAAAATACCGACTCTTTTCGACCATAGCGGGAGTACCGGCATTCCAGTCCCCGCAATCCGCAGCCCAGCAGGGTCTCCAGCAGGCTTTCAAATTTCTCCTCGGTCAGCCGCTTCTCGCCCTCGCCGCCCAGGGGGTGGGCCCAGACGGGAAAGCCTCCGGCGGCAGTGATGGCCCCGATGGCCATGCTTGCTTCGATCCGGTCCCGGCCGGGGACATCCCGGATGAAGCCCCGGATGGCACCGTCCAGGTCCGGAGCCAGCCCGCGACGGCGGATGATCTGCCCCAGGTGGGGCTTGCCGGGACTGCCCAGGCTCATGAGCCAGGTCCGCTCCGCGTCCGTCAGCTCGATGCCGTGGTCCCGCTTTAGCTGCTCCAGCCGCCGGTCCAGCTTTTCCAGCCGCAGACGGCGGCCCTCCGCCAGTGCTTCCAGCAGGGCCGGGTGGTCCGGGTCATAGCCGTAGCCCAGGATGTGGCACTTGCCCGCCGGGGACACGCAGGAAAATTCCACGCCACGGATATAGCGCACCCCCTCGGGCACGAGCTTTTCCATCTCCAGCGCACCGGCGATGGTGTCGTGGTCCGTGACGGAGAAGAGCCGAAGCCCCGCCGCCGCGATTTTTTCCGCCAGCACCCGGGGAGAATCCGCCCCGTCCGATGCGGTGGTGTGAATGTGCAGATCCACCTTTGCTGCCATAATATCCCTCCTGACCCTTCGGTTTTTCCACCATTATATCGAATTTCCGGGCAAATTGCAATGGAAATGGGTAAAAGGGGCTCCTGCCCCACGGGAAAATCCCATAATTCGTTTGACTATCCAGGGGAAATGGGCTATTATATGATTGAAATTGTGTCCACACGGAGGGAAAACCATGGAACTGATCTGCCCCATCTGTCATTTGCCCCTTGCGCAGGAGGGGCGGAGTCTGCGCTGCGGACGAAACCACAGCTTCGACGTGGCCCGGCAGGGCTATGTGAACCTGCTGCCCGTCCAGCAGAAGCGGTCCTTAAACCCCGGCGACACCCGGGAGCAGGTCCTCTCCCGGCGGGCCTTTCTGGAAACCGACAGCTATGCCCCCATTGTCGAGGCGGTGAAAGCCGCCGCCCAGGGCCATTCGGGCCCCATTCTGGATGTGGGCTGCGGCGAGGGCTACTATGCCGTCCGGGTGGCAGAATTCCTGGGCGCGGAGCTGACGGGTCTGGACATCTCCAAGGAGGCCGTCCGCTGCGCCGCCGCCAAGTACAAGGGCCACCGCTGGCTCTGCGGCACCGCCGCCCACCTGCCCATTGCGGACGCGTCCGTTGGGGTGCTCATGAGCATGTTCGCCCTGACCATGCCCCAGGAATTTCGGCGGGTGCTGAAGAAGGACGGTATTTTCATCCAGGTCCTGGCGGCCCAGGACCATCTGATGGGGCTCAAATCCATCATTTACCCCGAAATTCTGCTGAAAGACAAGGATTCCGTGCCCACCTTGGAGGGGTTCGAGCTGGTCGGGAGCACGCCAGTCCGCTTTGATTTCACGGTGGAGGGCGAGCAGATCGCGAATCTCTTGTCCATGACGCCCCACTTCTGGCGCATCAGTGCCGAGGGCGCGAAACGGCTGAAGGCCACCGAAACCCTCACCGACACCGCCAGCTGCGTGGTGAATGTGTATCGGCCCATCTGACACCCTGATCTACCACGTCATTGCGAGCCCCGTCAGGGGCGTGGCAATCCCGTGGACAGAAGGAAGCACCATCGATACCCACAGGAAAATCTACGGGATTGCCACGGGCTTGCGCCCTCGCAATGACGTGTTCTTTTGGAGTTTTTACTATGCTAGACAAACTTCGTGCGGTGGAGAGCCGCTTTGAGGAACTGGAATTCAAGTCCGGTCTGCCGGATTTTTACGCCGACCCCGTGAAGGCGGCGAAGCTCCTGCGGGAGCGAAACGACCTGGAGCCCATCGTATCCTGCTACCGCGCCTATCTCGCGGCGATGCAGGAGCAGGCGGATGCCCAGGAGCTGATGGCGGACCCGGAAATGCGGGAATTCTGCCAGCAGGCCTATCAGGAGGCCAAGGAAAAGCAGGAGGAGCTCCACCGCCAGCTTCAATTGCTGCTCCTGCCCAAGGACCCCAACGACGAGAAAAATGTCATCGTGGAGATCCGGGGCGGTGTCGGCGGCGAGGAAAGCGCGCTCTTTGCCCACAGCCTCTTCCGGATGTACAGCATGTACGCCGCCAAACGGAACTGGCGGGTGGAGCTGCTGAATTACAATGAAACGGAGCTGGGCGGCGTGAAGGAGGCGGATTTCGTCATCACCGGCGCGGGAGCTTACTCCCGGCTCAAGTACGAGTCCGGCGTCCACCGGGTCCAGCGGGTCCCCGAGACCGAGTCCGGCGGACGGGTCCACACCTCCACCGCCACCGTGGCGGTGCTCCCGGAGATGGAGGAGGTGGACGTGCAGATCGACCCCAAGGACATCGAGATGCAGGTCTACCGGGCTTCCGGCGCGGGCGGTCAGCACGTCAACAAGACTTCCTCCGCCGTGCGGCTGATCCACAAGCCCACGGGCATTGTGGTGGCCTGCCAGGAGGAGCGAAGCCAGCTCCAGAACCGGGAAAAATGCATGCGGATGCTGGCATCGAAGCTCTATGAGATCGAGCAAAGCCGCATCGAGTCCGAGCATTCGGGCCTGCGCAAAAGCCAGGTGGGCACCGGTATGCGCAACGAGCGCATCCGCACCTACAATTTCCCCCAGGGCCGGGTCACGGACCACCGGATCAACCTGACCCTGTATAAGATCGACGCCATTATGGACGGCCATCTGGACGAGCTCATCGACGCCCTGGCCACAGCCGACCAGGCCGAAAAATTAAAGAACGCACAAGCATAAGAATTACAAATTACGAATTACAAATTACAAATTTGGTCTGCGGAATTCATTTGTAATTTGTAATTGTGAATTTGTAATTTCACATACCAAGTGAGGTTATCAAATTATGAAGACTTTATACCTGCCCGCATCCGACCCGAACACCTGCGATGTGGCAGCAAACATTTTGCGGGAGGGCGGCCTGGTTGCCATTCCCACGGAGACGGTCTACGGTCTGGGTGCCAACGGTCTGGACGAAAATGCCGTGGCGAAAATTTTCATCGCCAAGGGCCGTCCCCAGGACAACCCCCTGATCCTCCATGTGGCGGATGCCATTCAGATGGAGAATTTCGCCCACGACATCCCCGCCGAGGCCTACCTGCTGGCGGAAAAATTCTGGCCCGGTCCCCTGACCATGATCCTGCCCGCCAAGGACATCGTGCCCCGGAGCACCACGGGAGGACTCTCCACCGTGGGCATCCGCTGTCCCGACAATGAGACCACGAGAGAGATCATCCGTCTGGCGGGGGTCCCCGTGGCGGCTCCCTCCGCCAACACCTCCGGCAAGCCCTCCACCGTCACCGCCCAGCACGTGCTCCACGATCACGAGGGCAAGATCGACGCGGTGGTGGACGGCGGCCATTCCAGAGTCGGCGTGGAGAGCACCATCGTGGACCTGACCGAGAAGCCCGCCCGGCTCCTGCGCCCCGGCGGCATCACCCCGGAGCAGCTCATCGCCGTGCTGGGGGAGCTGACGGTGGATGAGGCCGTCACCGCCGAGATCGACCCCAAGAAGGTGGTCCGGGCCCCCGGCATGAAGTACCTGCACTACGCCCCCCAGGCTCCCGTGGTCATCATCTCCGGCTCCCGGCAGAAGGCCGCGGACTACATCCGCCACTTCTACCAGCCCGGCGAGCGGGTCATGTGCTTCGAGGAGGAGCTGGAGCTTTACGAGGGCTGCGATCCCATCGCCTACGGCCGGGAGGAGGACGTGGCGACCCTGTCCGCCGGACTTTTCGACGTGCTCCGGGAGCTGGACCGGCCCGACATTCCCCGGGTCTACGCCAGGTGCCCCGTGGGCGGGGGCCTGGCCTTCGCGGTCCAGAACCGTCTGAAGAAGGCCGCGGGCTTCCACATCATCGACGCGGAGGAGATCGAATGATTTTGGGCATCACCGGCGGCACCGGCTGCGGCAAGACCACCCTGCTGAAAGAAATCGAGGCAAGGGGCGGTCTGGTGCTGGACTGCGATGCCGTGTACCACGAGCTTCTGACCAGAGATTGTGCACTTATGAACGCAATTAACGACAGATTTCCCGGCGTGGTTGTGGATAAAAAACTGGAGCGCAAGAAACTGGGAGCCATCGTCTTTGCGGACGAACAGGCTTTGCAGGACCTGAACGCCATCACCCACGGGGCCATCAAGGCGGAAATTGTTCGGAGATTATCGGAAAATCCCAAGCTTGCCGCCATCGATGCCATCGCACTCTTCGAGGGCGGTCTGGCGGAGCTGTGCCACACCACCGTGGCCATTACCGCCCCCCGCGATGCGCGGATCCAGCGGCTCATGAAGCGCGACGGCATTTCGGCGCAGTACGCCGAAAACCGCATCAACGCCCAGAAAAGCGAGGACTGGTTCCGCCAAATGTGCGAGCATACCCTACACAATGACGGAACCCCGGAGGAATTCCAGCGGAAATGTTCGGAATTTCTCGATTCCATCCTGTAAAGTAAAGCACCCGGAGCATGCTCCGGGTGCTTTTTGTCGTATTCACAGGCGGTGCTCCCGCACCCAGGCCAGCAGGCCCTCGTAATCCATGGTCCCGGCGGCGACGGATAGTCCCGCGTGGACCACATCTTCATTGGTGCAGTCCATGTGGATGCCGTTGACCTCCAGGAAGGTCAGCATGATATACATGCCGATGCGCTTGTTGCCGTCCACGAAGGCGTGGTTGGAGATCAGGCTGTAGCCCAGCCGGGCGGCCTTCTCCTCCTTGGTGGGGTAGAATTCCACGCCGCCAAATTCCGAAAACGCCGCTTCCAGGGCGGATTCCAGCAGCCCCTCATCCCGAACGCCCACGCTGCCGCCGGTGGCCTGGGCCATGATGCGGTGGAGCAGCAGGACCTTTTCTTTGGAAAATCGGATCATTTTGCCAGCTCCTCAAAGGCGGGGCGGAACCGGTTCAGAATGCGGGCGGCGGCAATGTCGATCTTCTCGTCCTCGGTCAGATCCATCAGCGGAGACTGCTCCACGTCGATCAGCAGAAATTTGGGGCGGTTGTTCTTGAAAATGACCGCCTGACCGTTGCGCTCGGCAATGCGGGAGACCTTGGAAAAATTCTGGTTCGCCTCGGTGACGGAGACGATGGTGTTGGTATTGATCTGCATAACGATCACACTCCTTTTACTTATATTATATGCAATTCTAGGTAGAAGTCAACCTAGAATTACACCCATGCCCGATCGCGTACATTCATCAGCTGCGCGCCACTCTTTTAACAAATCGTTCACCCTATTTGACAAAAAACGGATATAATGATATCTATAAAGAAACCTATACAGGAGGTAGAACTATGGCTGTTTCTGTTTTGGTCGTGGAGGACGACAAGAATATCGCGGAGCTGCTTCAGATGTATCTGGAGAAGGAGGGCTACGCGGTGACCGTGGCCCATGACGGCGGCGCGGGACTGAGTAAATTTCGGGCCATCAAGCCCGATCTGGTGCTTCTGGATGTGATGATGCCCGTCATGGACGGCTGGAGCGTGTGCAAGGCCATCCGCGCCGAGGAGCAGACCCCCATCATCATGCTCACCGCCAAGGGCGAGACCGATGACAAGGTCCAGGGCCTGCGGACCGGTGCCGACGACTATATCACCAAGCCCTTCGAGATGAAGGAGGTCCTGGCCCGGATCGAGGCGGTGCTCCGCCGGACCTCCGGTGCCACCGCCGAGAAGAAGGCAAGACGGCTGGTGTTCGACCAGCTCATCATCGACATGGATGCCTTTGAGCTCAGCGTGGGCGGCAAGAAGATCGACACGCCCCCCAAGGAGATGGAGCTGCTGTTCCATCTGGCCTCCTCTCCCAACCGGGTCTACACCCGCAACCAGCTCCTGGACGAGGTCTGGGGCTTCGACTACTTCGGCGACAGCCGCACGGTGGATGTCCACGTGAAGCGGCTCCGCGAAAAGCTGGAGGGCGTTTCCGCCCAGTGGTCCCTGAAGACCGTCTGGGGCGTGGGCTATAAGTTCGAGGTTTTATAAACTGCGAATGTAGGGGCGATTCATGAATCGCCCGCCGAAAAACGTAGTTTTTCGGATTTTCCGAAGGAAAATAACCGTATTTTTCGCCTTGCGGCGATGGATTTTCCTTTGGCAAAATCCACGGGCGATCCATGATCGCCCCTACGGGTGCTTTTTATAGTACCGTTTCCAATTTTCGATCTCTATTTGAGGTGGTATAACCCATGAAATCCACTTTTTCCCGGCAGGTCAGCACCACGGTGCTGATATTGCTGCTGGCTTTGCTGCTGCTGGGCGGCGCGTTCCGGGTGCTGGTGGGCCGGTACCTGGAGCACAATACCCACAACCAGCTCCAGACCGATGCCCTGGCCCTGGCGGAGCTGGTGGCGGCCTACGATGCCGCCGGTGATCTCCAGCACGAGAACCTGCGGACCAATCTGACCCTGGCCTCCCTGGTCTCCGGGGCGGATACGGTGGTGCTGGACTCCCTGGGCAATGTGATCCTCTGCTCCGAGGTGGACCTGCAGTGCCCCCATCTGGGTCTGACCATCAACCAGAATTTCGTGGATCAGGTCTTCCGGGAGGGCAGCGGCTTTGAAACCGGCTCCATCCCGGAGCTCTATGCGGAAAACCGCTATTTCGTCTCCGTTCCCATCCGCAGTCACCGCACCGGCGCGGACATCGGCCTGGTGCTGGTGTCCATGCCCACCGGCGACACCCAGGCCCTCATGGAGGGCATCGCGGATATCCAGGTGACGGTATCTCTGCTGGTCATCCTCATCGCCGTGGTGGTCATGTCCGTTTCCACCCGGAACGAGTGCCGTCCCCTGCGGGAGATGGCCCAGGCGGCCCGGGACTTCGGCCACGGCAACCTCAAGGCCCGTGTCCGCACCGGCGGCCACAACTCCGAGGAGGTGGACGAGCTGGCAGCGGCCTTCAACAACATGGCCGAATCTCTGGAAAAAAGCGAGTATCAGCGGCAGGAATTTGTCGCCAACGTCTCCCACGAGCTCAAGACTCCCATGACCACCATCGGCGGCTATGTGGACGGCATGCTCGACGGGACCATCCCCCCGGAGCGGCACCGCTACTACATGCAGATCGTCTCCGATGAAACCAAACGGCTGAGCCGTCTGGTGCGCAGCATGCTGGATATCTCCCGGCTCCAGGACCAGGGCGGCATCCCCGAGGAGAAGAAGACCCGCTTCGACATGGAGGAGTGCATCGGTGAGGTGCTCATCACCTTTGAGCAGAAGATCGTGGCGAAAAATCTGGATGTCCAGGTGGACCTGCCCGAGCACCCCGTCTTCACCCGGGCCGACAAGGATGCCGTGACCCAGGTGGTCTACAACCTGCTGGACAACGCGGTGAAATTCTGCAACACCGGCGGCGAGCTGGGGCTGAAGCTGCGCATCGGCGGCAGCAAGCTCTATGTGACCATCTCCAACCAGGGCAACACCATCCCGCCGGAGGAGCTGCCCCTGGTCTTTGACCGGTTCCACAAGATCGACAAGGCCCGCAACCGCAGCCAGGAGGGCTGGGGCCTCGGCCTTTACATCGTCAAGACCCTGGTCTGCTCCCACGGCGAGAACATCTCCGTCGCCAGCCGGGACGGCAGGACCGAGTTTACCTTTACCATGCCATTGGTCAACTGATGTTGCCCAGTGGAAAGTGTAAAGTTGAAAGTGGAAAGTTATTGATCCTCACTTTCCACTTTCCCCTTTCAACTTTCAACTTATCCCAGAAGGAGCCTGTTTATGGCAGATTTTGATGATTCCCTGTCCCCGCGGGACCCTGAAATTGAATATGCCTGCGATTGCGGCGATTCCCGCGAGGGCTACTACGGCACCGGCTCCACCACGCCGCCCAAGGACCATGCGGGCGTGATCTCCCTGATTCTGGTGCTGTTCATCAGCCTCAGCGGCGTCATCAGCATCCTGGGCCTGATGAACATCGATGTCTTCGCCCAGCCGGAGCCCACGGAGCTGCGCTCCCCGGTGAGCTTCTATGTGTCCGGCGACGGCGTGCCCTCGGCGGAGCTGGAGCGGCGGGAGCCCGTGGAGACGGAGCCCCCCACCCGTGTGGAGGGTGTCTACACCAGCATCCAGATCACCGCCGCCCCCCAGTCCCTGGAAAACATCGCCGAGGTCCCCGGCGCGGTGAGCTGGCAGGACATCTATGAGAAGGTCATGCCCTCGGTGGTTTCCATCACCTGCTACGACGGGCGCAATACCTCCTCCGGCACCGGCGTCATCATGGATGCCGGCGGCTACATCATCACCAACGCCCATGTGGTGGAGGATGCCCTGCAGATCCAGGTCCTGCTCACCGACGGCCGGGAGCTGGACGCCAAATGCGTGGGCGCGGATGTGGTCTCCGATCTGGCCGTCCTGCGGGTCAACGCGGACCGGCTGATTCCGGCGGAATTCGGCGACAGCAACGCTCTGCGGGTGGGCGACGAGGTGGTGGCCATCGGCGATCCTCTGGGCGTGGAGCTTCGGGGCACCATGACCAACGGCATCATCTCCGGCATCAACCGGGATATCAAGGTCGGCAACCGGACCCTGACCCTGATGCAGACCACCGCCGCCCTGAACACCGGCAACTCCGGCGGCCCCCTGGTCAACTGCTACGGCCAGGTGGTGGGCATCAACACCATGAAGATCGGTGACTACGCCAGCGAGAGCGGCGTGGAGGGTCTGGGCTTCGCCATCCCCATCACGGCGGTCCAGTCGGTGCTGGATCAGCTGGCCAACCAGGGCTATGTGGCCGGACGGCCCAGCCTGGGTCTGACGGGTCAGGCCATCTCCACCTTCTACCAGTTCTACTACCGGATGCCTGCGGGCATTCTGATCACCGGTGTGGACCCCGATTCCGATGCGGCGGCCCAGGGCCTGCGCCGGGGCGATATCCTCATGACCCTGAACGGCGTTCAGGTGGTCAGCCTGGATATCCTGGAGGAGCTCATCTACGCAAGCAATGTCGGCGACCAGCTCAAGGCCACCGTCTACCGCGACGGCACGGAGTTCGCCGTCACCATCACCATGGGTGAGGACAAGAATTAAAAAACGACCGTCAGGGCACGCATGGTATGCGTGCCCTGTTTGCGTTTCGCACACGGAATGCGGTGGTAAGAATTATCTGTATATATGGCCCGGAAGCTGTATGGTGGGAAAAACCAGTATCGAAATTGTAAAATTATCGCCGCAGAAAATGTGCAATGTGCCCAAATTTCCCAGCCTGAACGGGGGTTTGGCACAAATGACATAAAAACAGGTAAGAATTTATATATATTGACTCTTCCTTAAAAGGTAAAAATATGATATGTTATGTATGGAGTCATATAAGGGCGTATTATGCCCATGACGGGCATTGGTTTCCCAGGGGCCCCGGTCTGCGGGTGCGGGAGACCCATGCATCTTATCAACCGGACTGTTTCCACCGGAAGATATCCGCATTTCCCGGAGACAGCGGGGGTTCCCCAAAAAATTCGAAAAACGAATAAAACTAAAGGAGCTGTGACCATGTATTTCCACAAAAAGCGCGTTATTGCCATGCTTCTGGCCGGCGGCCAGGGCAGCCGCCTGTATGTCCTGACCCGGAAGACCGCCAAGCCTGCGGTTCCCTTCGGCGGCAAGTACCGCATCATCGATTTCCCCCTGTCCAACTGTGTCAATTCCGGCATTGACACCGTCGGCATTCTGACTCAGTATCAGCCTCTGGAGCTGAACGAGTACATCGGCAACGGCCAGCCCTGGGGCCTGAACAAGACCCAGTCCTGCGCCCAGGTTCTGCCCCCCTACGAGCGCAACGACAAGAAGTCCGGCTGGTTCGAGGGCACTGCCAACGCCATCTACAAGAACATTGATTTCGTGGATCGCTTTGATCCTGACTACGTGGTCATCCTGTCCGGCGACCACATCTATAAGATGGACTACAACGCCATGGTCGAGTACCATGTCGCCAACGACGCTGCCTGCACCATCGCCGTTCGTACCGTGCCCCTGGCTGAGGCTTCCCGCTTCGGTATCCTGAACACCAACCCCGACAACTCCATCTACGAGTTCGAGGAGAAGCCCCCCGTTCCCAAGTCCACCAACGCCTCCATGGGTATCTACTGCTTCAACTGGAAGGTCCTGCGTCAGGCCCTGATCGAGGACGAAGAGGATCCCACCTCCTCCAAGGACTTCGGCAAGAACATCATCCCCAAGCTGCTGAACGAGGGCCACAAGATGATGGCTTACAACTTCGATGGCTACTGGAAGGATGTCGGCACCATCTCCTCCCTGTGGGAGGCCAACATGGAGCTGCTGGGCAAGAACCCCGAGTTCCAGCTCCGCGGCGACGCCCGCTCCACCATCTACGCCCGTAACGATGCCCATCCCGCCGCTTACATCGACGAGGATGCCAAGGTCGTCGACTCCCTGATCGCTGAGGGCTGTGAGATCTACGGCTCCGTCAAGCACTCCGTCATCTCCGTCGGCTGCACCATCGGCAAGGGTGCCATCATCGAGGATTCCGTGGTCATGCCCGGTGTCGTCGTTGAGGAGGGTGCCATCATCCGTCACGCCATGCTGGGCGAGGACAGCAAGGTTGAGGCCAACGCGGTTGTTGGCGGTACCGATAAGGAAAAGATCAGCGTCACCTCCAAGGGTGCCGTTGTCGCTGCCGGCAGCCATGTGGCTCCCGGTGAGATGATCTAAGCTGCTTAGAGAATAATAGGAGGATCACCACTATGAACGTAATGGGTATCATTTTCGCCAACGAGGATAGCATCGGTACGCTGACCGAGAAGCGCACCATGGCTTCCCTGCCCTTTGGCGCTCGCTATCGTCAGGTCGACTTCGCTCTGTCCAACCTGACCTGTGCCGGTGTCCGTCACATCGGCATCATCTCCCGTCACAGCTATCAGTCCCTGATGCACCACATCGGCTCCGGCGAGGAGTGGGGCCTGGAGCTGGGTGAGGGCGGCCTGGAGTTCCTGACCCCCTTCGCACAGAGCACCAAGGATGTCTACCGCGGCAAGCTGGACTCCCTGAACACCGCCATGGACTTCCTGACCTTCGGCGATGACGAGTATGTCGTCATGATCGACGCTGCTGTCGTCTCCAACTTCGATCTGAACGCTGTCATCGCTGCCCATGTCGCCTCCGGCAAGGATGTGACCGTGGTCACCAAGGACGGCATCTGCAACGGCGAGAAGAACATCGACCTGGCTCTGAAGGTCGTCGACGGCCAGATCGCTGACATCGTCTGCGACTGCAAGGCTTCCAACGAGTACGTCGCTTCCATGGATGTCTTTGTGGCTTCCAAGCGTTGGCTGATCGCCAAGGTTCAGGAGTGCTACGCTCACGGCATCTCCCACATGGACCGTGACCTGGTCATGGGCGGCTGGCAGTCCGGCTCCGTCTCCGTCAACACCTACGCTTTCGAGGGCGTCGCTCTGTACAACGAGTCCGAGGAGGAGTACTACGAGAACACCATGGCTCTGCTGAAGAAGGATGTCCGCGCTGACATCTTCGGCGGTGCTCACCCCGTCTGGACCAAGGTCCGTGACCGCGTTCCCTGCTACTACGGCGAGAACGTCAAGATGGAGAACGTCCTGGTCGCCGACGGCTGCATGCTCGAGGGCGAGGTCGAGGATTCCATCCTGTTCCGTCAGGTCACCATCGAGGAGGGTGCCGAGGTCGAGAACTGCATCATCATGAATGACTGCGTCATCGGCAAGGGTGCTGAGGTCAAGTACGCCATCCTGGATAAGGAAGTTACCGTCACTCCCGGTGCCAAGCTGTGCGGCACCAAGGAGCACATCATCGTCGTCAAGAAGGGTGAGACCGTATGAAAATTGCAATCTTAGCTTCTGAGGGTGCACCCTACGCCAAGTCCGGCGGTCTGGGTGATGTTATGGAGGCCCTGCCCGCTGCGCTGAGCCGCATCGAGGGCAATGAGGTCGTCCTGGTTCTGCCCTACTACAAGAAGATCAAGGAAAATCCCAAGTACGAGGTCGAGAAGGTCGCCGAGTTTGAGGTCGGCCTGGGCTGGCGGAACCTGTACTGCGGCGTCATGAAGCTGACCAACCGCGCTGACAAGGTCACCGTCTACTTCATCGACAACGACTACTACTTCGGTGCCCGTCCCGGTGCCATCTACGGCGATGACGACGACAACGAGCGTTACGCCTACTTCTCCAAGGCCTGCCTGGACACCCTGGCCGTCCTGGGCTTCATTCCCGACATCATCCAGTGCAACGACTGGCAGACCGCTCTGGTGCCCACCTACCTGAAGGCCCTGTACCGCCACATGTTCCCCAAGACCAAGGTCATGTACACCATCCACAACATCGAGTATCAGGGCTGGTCCAACGCCAACTTCTATGATGATGTGCTGCGTCTGCCCTGGGAGTACCGGAACATCCTGGACATGAACGGCTCCGTCAACGTCATGAAGGGTGCCATCGAGACCTGTGACCTGGTCACCACCGTCTCCGAGACCTACGCCCGTGAGCTGATGTACCCCTACTACGCCCACGGTCTGGACGGCATCATCGCCGGTGCCGCCTGGAAGCTCACCGGTATCGTCAACGGTATCGACTACAACACCTTCAACCCTGAGACCGATCCCGCTCTGCCCGCCCACTACAACGCCGAGACCATCGCCGTTGGCAAGGCTGCCTGTAAGGCTGAGCTGCAGAAGGAGGTTGGCCTGCCCGAGGAGCCCGATGTGCCCCTGCTGGTCATGGTCACCAGACTTGCCGGTCACAAGGGTCTGGACCTGCTGTGCTACATCGCCCGCCGCCTGCTGAACGAGGAGAACATCCAGATGTGCATCCTGGGCACCGGCGAGGCTCAGTACGAGTCCTTCTTCCGCGGCCTGGAGGCTGAGTTCCCCACCAAGGTTGCTGCCAAGATCACCTTCAATCTGGGCCTGGCTGCCCGCATCTACGCCGGCGGCGACATCTACATGATGCCCTCCAAGTCCGAGCCCTGCGGCCTGTCCCAGATGAACGCCATGCACTACGGCACCGTGCCCGTGGTCCATGCCACCGGCGGCCTGAAGGATACCGTTCCCGGTGTCGATGACGAGGGCCTGAACGGTCTGGGCTACAGCTTCCAGAGCTACAACGGCGATGACTTCCACACCGCCATCAAGCGCGCCCTGAAGCTGTACAACGAGGACAAGGAAGCCTGGCTGGCTCTGCAGAAGCGCGACATGACCACCGACTTCAGCTGGAATGTCCCCGCTGGCCGCTACATGGATCTGTTCAAGCAGATGCTGGGCATCACCGAGGAAGTTGAAGAGGAGACCACTGAGGAAGTCGAAGAGACTGTCGAAGCTGTCGAGGCTGAGTAAGTCGCTCTGATCCAATAACCGAACGCCCCTGTTTCACATGAAACAGGGGCGTTTTTGCCGGGAGCCCCGGCGGGCAAACTCGGGCCTGGGACATTGTGCTTGACGGCAGTCGAGTAAAACCGCCCGACCGGCAGCCCAGCAGTGCCGGGGGACAATTCGTTCTGATTGCCTGTGTTATTGAGAGGGACCAGCTACCAAATTTCTACGTCATTGCGAGGAGCGAAGCGACGTGGCAATCCGTTCTCTTCCGGTCCCGGAGGGACCGGGCGGTGCTTTGCACCGCAGGGGATGCGGATTGCCAGAAGGTGAATTGCCCGAAGGGCAAGAGAGGCCACCCTGGGGTGCGTCGGGCTTTGCCCTCCTCGCAATGACAGCGGTGATCGGGGGCTGGTCCTTCTGATTCTCGTCGGTGCGCATTGGGGAACGGCAACGGTGGCCGTTCCCTACATTTTTTTACGGAAAAAGCCGCCCTTTTGGGCGGCTTCTATCATATTCAGGCGTTAAAAACGTACTGATTGAGTCTTTCAAAGGCCTCCTGCACGCGGCTCAGGGGCAGGGCCAGGTTCATGCGGATGTGGTGCTGGCCATGGAAGGGGCGGCCGTCCTGCCAGCACACGCCGTAGTCCCAGCCCTTCTTCAGAAGCTCGCCCACGTCGGTATTGTGCTTCTCGCACCACTCCTGGCAGTCCAGGAAGAGCATATAGGTGCCCTGGGGCTTGCTGACCTGGATGCCGGGGAAATTGGCCCGGATGTAGTCCACGGCCCAGTCCACGTTGCCGGTGATGACCTGGCAAAGCTCGTCCACCCACTCGCAGCCCTCGGGCTTGTAGGCACCCAGCAGGGCGTGCATGGACATGACGTTCATGGAATTGTAGTGGCCCAGGCTGGACTCCTTATCGTGGCGGTCCTTGAGCCGGGGGTTATAGATGATGTGGTAGCTGCCCACGAGACCCGCCAGATTGAAGGTCTTGCTGGGGGCGTAGATGCCGATGGTGCGCATTCTGGCATCCTCGGAGACGGACTGGGTGGGGATGTGCTTGTGGCCGGTGAGGATGATGTCGGACCAGATTTCGTCGGAGACCACGTAGACATCGTGCTTCCGGTAGAGCTCCATGGCCTTCTCCAGCTCCCAGCGTTCCCAGACACGGCCGGTGGGGTTGTGGGGGGAGCACATCACGGCGGCGTGGATCTTGTTTTCCACGATCTTGCGCTCCATATCCTCGTAATCCATGCGCCAGACGCCGTTCTCGTCCAGGACCAGGGGGCTGTGGACGATGCAGTAGCCGTTGTTGGTCAAAGAGCCCGTGAAGCCGATGTAGGTGGGGCTGTGGAGGAGCACCTTGTCGCCCCGGGAGCAGAGGATGTTCAGTGCCGTGACCACGCCGCCCAGAACGCCGTTCTCGTAGCCGATGTGCTTGGCTTCCAGTCCGGTCACGCCGTTGCGGGTTTCGTGCCAGCGGATGATGGAGCTGAAATACTCCTCGGTGGGCATGAAGTAGCCGTAGGCGGGGTGCTGGGCCCGCTCGATCATGGCGGCGGGGATGGTGGGGACCACGGGGAAATTCATGTCCGCCACCCACATGGGGATGGGATCAAAGCCGGGCAGAGGGGCCGCGGGGGCAAAGCCGCCGGGCTGGCCGATCATGTCCACGGCGATGGCGTCCTTGCCGTGACGATCCATGATGGAGGTAAAATCGTATTTCATATTGCGCGCTCCTTTTCGCTTTTTCTCCGTATATTATAGTATAAAATTGTACGAAATGCAATGACTGCCCGGTGAAATCAGAAGGACCAGCCACCGACTACCACTGTCATTGCGAAGCCCGTCAGGGCTGTGGCAATCCGCATCCCCTGCGATGCAGTGCATCGCCCGTCCCCCTCAGGGGGACGGAAAGAGAACGGATTGCCACGTCGGGCTTTGCCCTCCTCGCAATGACGTGGTGATTTTAGGCTGGTCCTTCTGATGGTTGTGACCAAAAAAGAAAAGCGCGTAGGGGCTGCCCTTGCGGCAGCCCGGCCCGGATCGGAGATCCGGGAAAGGGGCGACCCCAAGGGTCGCCCCTACGCGGAAGAATTTATGTGTGATCGTGGACCAGCATGGGGGTGAGCTTTGCTTTCCCGAACCGGTCGATGAACCGCTTGCATTTGACGAGAAATGCGTAGTAGATATTATAGCCGTGGTCCGTATCCAGCAGGGTCTCCACATTGGCCTGGCCCTTGGCGAGGATGACATCGGCGGCAGCGAGGGCGGCGTTCAGCTCCTCGCTTGCCAGCTCCAGAACGGTGCCGGGGATGCGGGTGCCGTTGTCGATGACGGGAAAAGGCATCCCGATGGCCTTCGCATCGGCCCGGGTGGCGTCGTTCTGGGCGGGGCCGCCGCGAACGCAGACGGTGATGCTAAGATTCGGGAAGGTATCCCGGATGACCTCTAAGAATACCCGGTCGAAGACGATCTCGCCGGCGTTGTCCGTCAGGTAGAGAAGCTCCCTGCCTGTTTCCAGATCAGCGCGGAGGGCTTCAAAGGTCTCCCGGTCCACTTCAATGGTGTGCAGCAATTCCAGCATGGCATCGAGCTTTTCAAAGCTGACCTCCCCTTGGAGGGCGGAAAAATCGATGTAATTGCCCAGAATCGCCCCCTGGAGTCCCGCGTAGAGGGGATCGGCGGCGGCGCGGACCATCTGGGTCAGCCGGTCGAAGCGTTCCAGGGCGTAGCGGTTGGAAGCTTCCTTCTCCTCAGCAAACCGGTCATCGGCAAGGCCGAAGTGCTCGGTGAAGAGCTTCGTGATGCCGGGGGTGTAAAACGGCGCGGACATTTCCACAGGACCTGCGCAGATCATGTGCATCAAATCCCTTGTAAAGGCCGTAACCTGCTCCTCATCGCCATATTTCGCCGCAGTCTCGCTGTGCCGCTTTAAAAGGCACAGGATACACTGAGAATCGAGCCTCATACCTTGATCAGCTCGTAGCTGTCCTCGCCCAGGCCGATCTTCTTGCCGTGGGCGATCTGGGCACGCCAGTCGGTGTTGGGGGAGTTGGCGGTGAGATGATCGTCGATGCCCTTCCGGTCGGACTTGTCCAGCTTGGAGCCGGGGATCACCGCCTGGGCGTTGACGGCCTCGGCGCAGGCCAGGTCCAGGGCCACGGGATCGAAGGAGGCGAACATACCCACG
>JBGVNV010000040.1:0-55222 GCA_045125955.1 Faecousia sp. | reverse complement strand
ATGTGGACATCCCCGGTGCCTTCGCCGCATACAATCGCTACCACGCGGAAAGCAAGGCGGGGGCGAAGAAGGATTACATCAAGTGCACCCTCTTCCGCAAAAATCCCACCGCCGCCGGCAACTGCATCGGCTGCGGCAAATGTGAGAAGCACTGCCCCCAGGGCATCGAGATCAGAAAAGAGCTTCAGAATGTCCAGCGGGAGCTGGAGGACGGAAAGTTCCGGCTGTTCAGACGGGTGCTGAAGGTGTTTCGGATTTTTGGATAAGCTGCGCGTAGGGACGACCCTTGCGGTCGTCCCGGTACGTGGCTGGTGCCGCCCCGATGGGGGCGGCGGGCGACCGTAAAGGTCGCCCCTATGCGACGGTGTGGGGAAAAACTCCTATAAAAACAGTAGGAAGGTCTTGACAAATGAGATCAAAAATGGTAAACTGATGATGGTTAGCTAAGGCTAATCCCTTTTGCGGGGGATTGGTTAGAGGAAACTAATTATGAAAGTTTAAGAAATCAGGTGACTGTTTATGAATCTGAAAAATGCTGAAGTGGGTCTGGAGTACCTGATCCACGCTGTGGATACCGATGACGAGGAGATGGATGCCTTCCTGTTCTCCCTGGGCTGCTATGCCGGCGAGCCCATCACCGTCATTTCCCGCCGGCGGGGTACCTGCGTCGTGTCCATCAAGGACGGCCGCTACACCATCGGTGACGATCTGGCCGAGTGCATCCAGCTGTAAACCGGGGGAACGGCTCCCCCGTCTGTTTTTGAAAAATGGTTAGAAGAAACTAACAAAATGAGGAGGAAATCCAACCATGAGAATCGCTTTTGCGGGAAATCCCAATTCCGGCAAGACTACCATGTACAACGCCCTGACGGGCCGCAATGAAAAGGTGGGCAACTGGGCCGGTGTTACCGTTGACAAGATCGAGGCTCCCATCCGCCGGGCCTACGCCTGCGGCCTGGACCTGACCGCCGTGGACCTGCCCGGTGCCTACTCCATGTCGCCCTTCACTTCCGAGGAGAGCGTCACCAGCGAGTACATCAAAAAGGAGCATCCCGATGCCATTGTCAACATCGTCGATGCCACGAACCTGAGCCGCTCCCTGTTTTTCACCACTCAGCTCATGGAGCTGGGCGTGCCCGTGGTGGTGGCTCTGAACAAGACCGACATGAACCAGAAGCGGGGCACCAAGATCGATGTGCTGCAGCTGAGCGAAAAGCTGGGCTGTCCCGTGTTCGAGACCGTTTCCATCGACTCCGACAACGATGACCTGGTCAAGGTGATCCAGGCCGCCGCCGCCCTGAAGGGCAGGGGCCAGAAGGCTCCCTACGACCAGGGCGCGGTGGATGAGACCGACCGGGCCGCCGTCCAGGAGGCCGACAAGCGGCGATTCGACTTCGTCAACGGCATCGTCAAGGCGGTGGAGCACCGGAAGGTCTTCACCAAGGACTATGGCTTCCAGGATAAGGTGGACGAGGTGCTGACCAACCGCTGGTTCGGCCTGCCCATCTTCGCGGGCATCATGTTCCTGGTCTTCGACATCTCCCAGTCCACTCTGGGCCCCTGGCTGGCGGATATCTTCACCGGCTGGATCGATGCCTTCGGTGAATGGGCGGCAGCCATGCTGGAGAGTGCCAGCCCTCTGCTCCAGGCCATGCTCCTGGAGGGTGTCATCGGCGGCGTCAGCGCGGTCGTGGGCTTTCTGCCCCTGGTCATGGTGATGTACTTCCTCATCGCCCTGCTGGAGGACTGCGGCTATATGGCAAGAGCCACCATCGTGCTGGACCCCATCTTCAAGCGGGTGGGCCTCTCCGGCAAGTCCGTCATCCCCTTCGTCATCGGCACCGGCTGTGCCATCCCCGGTGTCATGGCCTGCCGCACCATCCGCAACGAGCGCGAGCGCAAGGCCACCGCCATGCTGGCACCCTTCATGCCCTGCGGCGCGAAGCTGCCCGTCATCGCCCTCTTCGCCGGTGCCTTCTTCGATGATGCCAGCTGGGTGGGCACCATGATGTACTTTGCGGGCATCCTGATCATCCTGGTGGGTGCTCTGCTGGTCAACAAGATCGCCGGTCACCGCAACCGCAAGTCCTTCTTCATCATGGAGCTGCCCGAGTACAAGCTGCCCTCCCTGAAGCGGGCCACCCTGTCCATGATCAGCCGCGGCTGGTCCTACATCGTCAAGGCCGGTACCATCATCCTGCTGTGCAACTTCATCGTCCATGTGATGCAGACCTTCGACTGGTCCTTCCAGGTGGTGGAGGAGGGCATGGAGAACACCTCCATCCTGGCCGCCATTGCTAATCCCTTCGCCTACATCCTGATCCCCGTGGTGGGCTACCATGCATGGCAGCTGGCCGCCGCCGCCGTCACCGGCTTCATCGCCAAGGAGAATGTGGTGGGCACCCTGGCGGTGTGCTACGGCATCTCCAATCTGATCGACACCGAGGCCCTGGAAATGGCCTCCGGCGCGGGCAGCGAGGTCGCCGCCGTCTTCGGCATGACCAAGGCCGCCGCCCTGGCCTACCTGATGTTCAACCTGTTCACCCCTCCCTGCTTCGCAGCCATCGGTGCCATGAACTCCGAGATCCGGGACCGCAAGTGGCTCTTCGGCGGCATCGCCCTGCAGCTGGCCACCGGTTTCGTGGTGGGCTTCCTGGTCTACCAGGTCGGCACCCTGATCACCGAGGGCCATTTGGGCGCGGGCTTTGTGCCCGGTCTGGTCGCCGTGGCGGTCATCGCCGTGGTCATCGGCTACCTGTGCATCAAGGGCGACGAGAAGCGGAAAAAGAAAGGAAAGAAGTAAAATGGATCTTCTCATCATCGCCATCCTCGCCGCCATCCTGGGCGGTGCGGGATACTACGTCTACCGCGCGAAAAAGTCCGGCAGAAAATGCATCGGCTGCCCCTCCGGCGGCGGCTGCGCCGGATGTAACGGAAAGTGCGGACATTGATCTCGATATAAATCCCTTGCGGGATTTTCGATATACGCTGTGCGTTCGATATGCGTAAACGCTCGATATGCCCTGCGGGGCGAGAGGGGATTTCTATCATATCGACGCGAAGCGATATCGAATGGGCATCGCCCATATATCGATTTTGCGGAGCAAAAATATCGAAACCCCCGATTTGAAAGGAGTTCCTTTCAAATCGGGGGTTATTTGTGTTTATGCGGTGGGTTCGGTGGTCTCCGTGGGGGTGGGGGTGGGTTCGGGGGCGGAGGTTTCCGGGGGCTCGGTGGGCTTGGGCTCCACCCGGGCGATGATCTTGTCCCGGGTCTTGTAGCGGGAGGTGGCCTCGTAGGTGGAGGAGATCTTCTCGTCCGTGGCTTTGCTGTACTTGACCCGGTAGGACTTGACGGTGCGGCCGGTGTAGGCGGTCTGGATCACCTCGCCGTCCTTGTAGCCCTCCTTGTTGTTCCACTTGAAGTCCTGGTAGACGGTCTTGCCCTCGGTGGGGCCCTCCACGGTCTCATAGGTCATCTTCACGTAGTAGTCCTTGGTGTCGGTGCCGATGAGCTTCACATGGACCTGTCCGCCGGAGACCCAGGCCTCGATGCGGATGGGGTAGTCGGTGTTGTTCTTAAACTTGTAGTCCAGGGAGCCCCAGCTGACGGTGGCGTCCATGCCGTAGGGCATGTAGCTGACGGTGTAGCCGTGGGCGGTGCGCTCCACGATCTCCAGGTCCGCCTTCAGGCAGGCGTAGTAGAGGGTGGAGGAGACCTGACAGATGCCGCCGCCGATGGTTTCCACAGTCTTACCGGCCATGTAGGCACCGGCGGGCTTGTAGCCCTTGGCTTCGGTGCGCTGGCCCAGGGTCTGGTTGTAGGAGAAGGTCTCGCCGGGGCGGATGAGCTTGCCGTTGATGGCCTTGCAGGCCAGCTTCAGGTTGGTATTGCGGTTGGAATCATTGGTGTGATTGGTGGAGACACTGCCCAGCACATCCTTGAAGAGGGTGGCATCGATGGACTCCCAGGTCACGGCTGCGGGGACGTAGGCGAAGGACACGGTAACGGTCTCGCCCTCGCCGGCGGCGGCGACCAGAGCCTTGGCGGCCTCCAGATCGAAGCCGTAGCCCAGGACCTCGTGGGAGATGGAGTAGTCCGTTTCATCCAGGACGGCATCCACGGGGGCAATGTAATTTGCGGTCCAGGCGGTGTCCAGATCCGGGGTCTGGGGCAGGGTCACGTCGTAGGAAAAATCGATGGGGGAGAGGTTATTGGCGTAGTAGGCCGCCAAAATCTGCTCCATCAGGGCTTCGGTGTTCAGGCTCCGCTCCGGGGTGCCCATGACGATGGTGAGCTGCTTATGGGCGGTGGCGGTCTGCTCCATGGCCTTTTGGTAGGTCAGGTTCAGGTCCGGGGTCTCGCCGGTGACGGTGATGGTGGGCTGGGTCAGGTAGCTCCTGGCATTGGCGGCGGCAGCATCCACCACCCGGCGGATGGCGTCCACATCCAGAGTCAGACAGCTGGCGGTGTCCAGGGGGTTGGTGGTCAGAGCGGCCTCAGCCTTGGCCTGGGTGTTTTCCCAGCGGTTACCGCCGCGGCCGTAGGCGTAGGCCTGCCGGACCAGGGCATCCACATCCAGGGCCGCGCCAGTCTGGGCGGGGCTCAGGTAGAGGGTGGTGTCGGGCAGGTTCACCGTCAGATTCTGGGCGGAATAGGTGTTGTCGGTGTGCTGGTGCAGAAGCGCGGCGGCTTCCTCCGGGGTCTTGCCGCCCAGGTCCACGCCGAAGGCGGAGACATTGGGGTAGATCAGACCGTCGTCCTTCGTATATGCAAAGAACCACCAGGTGCCGCCGCCGATCAGCAGGGCCAGCACCAGGGCCAGGACCGTTCCCCGGAAAAAGGTACGGCGTTCTTCACGATCATTCTTTTTGCTCATGGGATCACTCCTGTCAGAAAATACATTCCTATACTATCATAAAATTTCAGGAATGCAACGGAAAATACAAGAAAATGGCAAAATTTACGCATTTGCGGAGCCGGTGCAGAGGCTGCGGTACTTCTCCACGAAGACCTTGGTCTGCTTCAGGGTGTCGATCTTGGGGGCGAGCTTCAGCCGCAGGGTGGGGACCTTGGCGGAGGCCACGAACTGGACCCGCTTCTGGTAGTCGGCATCGGAGCAGATCCGGCTGACGGCCTCGAAATTCAGCTGGGCCAGGGTGAACCAGATTTCGCCCGCCTTCTGGCGGATGTCGGTGATGGCGCACTCCTTGGCCTTGGCGCGCAGCAGGGCGATGTCCACCAGATTGAGGACACCTCTGGGGGGCTCGCCGTAGCGGTCCACGATCTCGTCCAGCAGGTCGTCCGCATCCTCGTCGGAGCGGATGGCGGCCATGCGGCGGTAGAGGTCCATGCGCTCCTCGCCCCGCTCCACATAGTCTTTGGCGATGTTGGCGGTGACGTTGAGGTCGGCGGTACATTCGGGGGCCTTGGGGGCCTCGCCCTTTTCCTCCAGAACGGCCTCGTCCAGAAGCTTCAGGTACATGTCGTAGCCCACGCTCATCATGTGGCCGGACTGCTCCGCACCCAGCAGGTTGCCCGCGCCGCGGATCTCCAGGTCGCGCATGGCGATCTTGAAGCCGGAGCCGAACTCGGCAAAGTCACGGATGGCAGCCAGACGCTTCTCGGCCACCTCGGAGAGGGATTTGTCGGGCTTGTAGGTGAAGTAGGCGTAGGCGTGGCGGGTGGAGCGGCCCACGCGGCCACGGAGCTGGTGGAGCTGGCTCAGACCGAAACGGTCGGCGTTTTCGATGATGAGGGTGTTGGCGTTGGGGATGTCCAGGCCCGTCTCGATGATGGTGGTGCAGACCAGACACTGGATCTCACCGGCGGCCATGTTGGTCATAACCTCGCCCAGGGCCTCCTCGCCCATCTTGCCGTGGGCCACAGCTACCTGGAGGCCGGGAATGCGCCGGACCAGGGCGGAGGCACACTGGTCGATGGTCTCCACCCGGTTGTGGAGGTAGTAGACCTGACCGCCGCGCTCGATCTCCCGGCGGATGGCATCGTCGATGATGGCGGTGTTGTGCTCCATGACGAAGGTCTGGACCGGGTAGCGGTCGGCGGGGGGCTCCTCCAGGGTGGACATATCCCGGATGCCGGAGAGGGCCATGTTCAAGGTTCTGGGGATGGGGGTGGCGGAGAGGGTCAGCACGTCCACGCCCTTACTCAGCTCCTTGAGCCGCTCCTTGTGGGTGACGCCGAACCGCTGCTCCTCGTCGATGATGAGAAGGCCCAGGTCTTTATATTCCACGGTCTTTTGCAGGAGCTTGTGGGTGCCGATGATGAGATCCACGGTGCCGGAGCGGAGCTTGTGGAGGGTGGTCTTCTGCTGGGCGGGGGTGCGGAAGCGGCTGAGCACATCCACATTCACGGGGAAGCCCCGGAACCGGGAAATTGCGGTCTGGTAATGCTGCTGGGCGAGAACGGTGGTGGGCACCAGAATGGCCACCTGCTTGTTGTCCATGATGGCCTTCATGACGGCGCGCAGGGCCACCTCGGTCTTGCCGAAGCCCACGTCGCCGCAGAGGAGCCGGTCCATGGGGATGGGGGACTCCATATCCGCCTTGATGTCCGCGATGCAGCGGAGCTGATCGTCGGTCTCGGCGTAGGGGAAATTCTCCTCGAATTCCGCCTGCCAGGGGGTATCGGCGGCGAAGGCGTAGCCGGACTGCCGCTTCCGGGCGGCGTAGAGCTGGATGAGCTGGGCGGCCATGTCCTTGGCGGCCTTGCGGGCCTTGGCCTTGGTCTTCTGCCAGGTCTCGCCGCCCATCTTGTGGAGCTTGACGGTGGCATCCTCGCCGCCGTTGCCGATGTATTTGGCAACCAGGTCCAGCTGGGTGGCGGGGACGAAGAGCACATCGGTGCCCGCGTAGGCGATCTTGATATAATCCTTGACCGCGCCGTCGATCTTCATCTGCTCCATGCAGACGAAGCGGCCGATGCCATGGTGGTCGTGGACCACCAGGTCGCCGGGGACCAGATCGGTGAAGGAGTTGAGCTTCTGGCGGTTGGTGGCACCGCTCTTTTTGGGCTTGCGCTTGATCTCGCCCCGGCTTAAAAGCTGGCCCTCGGTGAGGACCGCGAGTTTGGCGTCGGGGTACTCCATGCCGAAGGGGATGGTGCCCTCTGCCAGCAAAATCTGGCCGGGCTTGGGCATGGTGGTCAGGGGGATGCAGAGGAAGGCGGAGAGATTCTTGGCCCGGAGCAGCTCCTGGAGCATCTCTGCCCGCATCCGGGTGCCGCAGAGGACCAGGGTGGCGAAATCGTGCCGCTGGTAGTGGGCCAGGTCGGAAGCGGCGGTGTCCATGTTGCCGCCGTAGCCGGGGAGCTGCTTGGCGGTCATGGGCAGAAGCTGCATGGGCGGGCACTCGGCGGGGTAGGCACTGCCGCCGAAGGTGTCCACATAGACCACGGTGCGGCTGCTCAGTTTCCCGCAGAAATCCTCCCACTGGCAGACATAGTCGCAGTTTTCACCGGCCACGAGACCGCTCTGGAGCATGGAATCCAGGCCCATGCCCACCTCCTCCACCCGTGTCCGGGCGGCGCGATGGAGATTGCTCTGATCGCAGAGCACCACGATGGCATCCTCCGGGATATAGTCCATGGCGGTGGCGAATTCGGGATAAATCAGGGCCATATACCGGTCAGAGGCCGGGTGACTCAGGCCGTTTTCGTATTTTTCCAGGTCCGCGGTCAGGGTCTTCAGGAGCTTTTCGTTGGGGTTTTTCCGCCGGTTCTGGCGGGCGATGAGCCGTTTCAGATCGGCGCAGAGGCCGGAAATGCCTTCGGGGTGGAGCCGGGGCTGGGTCTCGCCCACAGGCAGGACCACAACGCTGTCCACATTGTCACTGCGCCGCTGGGTGTCCGGGTCGAAGTAGCCCATGGTGTCCAGCTCGTCACCGAAAAATTCGGCGCGGAAGGGCCGGTCGGCGGCGGGGGAGTAGATGTCCACGATGCCGCCGCGGACGGCGAACTGGCCGGGGCCCTCGACCATGCCGCAGCGGGTGTAGCCCGCGTGGGTCAGCTTGTCCAGGAGCTCCTCCAGGGGGTACTCCTGGCCAACCTCCAGGGTGAAGGCGGCCTTTTGCAGGACTGCCGGGGGGATGGTCCGCTGGGAGAGGGCCTCCCAGGTCAGAATTTGCAGGCCGGTCTGGCCGTTCGCCAGGGAGAAGAGCTGGTTCAGCCGCTTCTGTTCCCAGGCGCGGCTGACCACGGCGGTGTCGTAGAGGGTCAGCTCCCGGCTGGGGAGCACCGGGGCAGTCTCCCCCAGGAAGGCGGAGAGCTCCTGCTGGGTGCGCTTGGCGGTCATGTCGTCCTGGCAGATGACCACGATGGGCCGGTCGAATTCCCGCCGCAGGCCCGCAATCAGGTGGCTGCGGTTGATCTGACCCATGCCGGTGACGGCGGCGGCTTCATCGCGGCCGATGGACTTCAGAAGAAGCTGATATTCGGGGATGTTTTTTAAGAAGGTTAAGAGTTTTTCCATGGTTTACCTCGCTAAAAAGGAGCACGTCATTGCGAGCCAGTGCGCACACTGGCGTGGCAATCCCGTGGATGGTTTGGATGCTTTGATAGAACGCACAGCAGGATCGACGGGATTGCCACGTCGCCTGCGGCTCCTCGCAATGACGTGTTTTTTCTCCACGTCAGAACGCGGAAAGGGGAAAATTTCCCCTTTCCGTAGTAAAACCGGATTTTTTGTTTTTATGCTTTGCCGCTGTAGCGGTTGCTGGCTTCGGCGATGCCCTTTTCCATGATGCACAGGGCGGCATCGGCGGCGCGGTCGATGGCGGGGCCCAGGGCCTTTTCCTCCTGGGCGGAGAAGGTGGAGAGCACCCAGTCGGCCAGGTCGTACTCGGGGTGGGGCTTTGCACCTACACCGATTTTGACACGGGGGAAGTCCTGGGAGCCCAGCTCCTGGATAATGGACTTGATGCCGTTGTGACCGCCGGCGGAGCCGTCCTTGCGCAGACGCAGCTTGCCGGGCTCCAGGGAGATGTCGTCAAAGAGGACGATGATCCGGGCGGGGGGGACCTTGAAGAAGGCGGACAGCTGCAGGACACTGCGGCCGGAGAGGTTCATATAGGTCTGGGGCTTGAGCAGGAAGAGCTTGCCGGTGGCGGTGTTCACCTGGGCGTAGAGGCCCTGGAACTTCAGCTTGTCGATCCTGACACCCAGCTTTTCGGCGATGCGGTCGATGGCCCGGAAGCCGGCGTTGTGGCGGGTCTTCTCATATTCCCGGCCGGGATTGCCCAGGCCGACGATGAGCCAGTTAGTCTGTTCTTTCATAGTATAATTTCCTTATGCACATAATATTTCAGTATAAATATAGCACAAAATGCAGGAAATGCAAGAGGGAACCGGAATTCTTCGGATAAATAGTTTGCTGCCATTGGAGGGATGTGGTACAATGGTCAAAAAGCGAAAAGGAGCGAAAAATATGATCCTGGAAACGGAGCGGCTGATCCTGCGAAAGTATTCATGGGCGGATTTTGATGGACTCTATGAAATTTTGTCGGACCCAGAGACCATGGCCCATTACCCGAAGCCCTATGACGCGGCGGGAGTCCGGCGGTGGATCGAATGGAGCCTGGACAATTACGAGAAATACGGCTTTGGCCTGTGGGCCGTGGAGCTGAAGGAAACGGGGGCGTTCATCGGGGACTGCGGGCTGACCATGCAGTGTATCGACGGGGAGCTGCTGCCGGAGATCGGCTACCACATCCACAAGGACCACTGGCGGCGGGGTTACGCCAGCGAAGCGGCCCGTGCCGTCCGGGACTGGGCCTTCACAAACCGGGACTTTGACCGGCTCTACTCGTATATGAAGGACACCAACATCGCCTCCTGGTCCACCGCCGCCGCGGCGGGACTGAAACGGGTGAAATCCTACCCCGATCCGGTGGACGGGACGCTGCTGGTCTATGCCATCAGCCGGGAGGAATGGATGGCATAAACGAAAGAAAACACGGTTGGACGAGCTGTCCAACCGTGTTTTGTGTGACGGAAAAACTCCACGTCATTCCGAGCCAGTGCGCACACTGGCGTGGGAATCCCGTAAATAGAAGGATAACCCACGAAACCTGGTCCGAAGAGTTACGGGATTGCCACGGGCTTCGCCCTCGCAATGACGCATATTTTTGATAGTTTGAACACGGTTGGACGCGCTGTCCAACCGTGTTGTTTTTTAGGGCTTGCGGATGAAAATGTTCAGGACCAGGGAAACCAGGGTCAGGCCAAGGAGCATCAGGAAGGGGGCGGTGTAGCCGCCGGAGGAGGCCAGGAGGCTGTTGGAGACCGTGGCAATCAGCGACGCGCCCATGGCGGAGAAGGTCATCAGGGCCATGTTGGTGGCGTAGTGCTTCATGCCGTAGAAGGCGGAGACGAAGGCGGCGGTGATGGTGGGGTTGGTGCCGTAGGACATGCCGCTCAGGCACAGGCCGAGGATGCACAGGGGCAAAGAGCCGATGGTGACGGAGAGCAAGGTGATGCCGGAGGTGCAGATGGTCAGCAGGTTCGCCAGCAGCATGGTCTTTCGTCTGCCGATCAGGTCAAAGAGGGCACCGGCCAGGATGCGGCCCAGGCCGTTGCACACGGACAGGATGCCGACCAAAGTGACCGCCAGGGCTTCCGGGGAACCCACAGCCAGGGCCAGGTCCTTGGCGAAGCTGATGACGGAGCTGCCGGTGGCGGCCAGGAAGGTCAAAAACAGGAAGGCCATCCAGAAGGAGGGACGGCGGAGCATTTCGGCGGGGGTGAAGTCTGCGGCGGCGGTTTCGGCGGACTTGGCGGCGGGCTTGGGGAGCACCGTGTCCGCGCCGGGCTTTTTCAGCAGCAGGGCGGCGACCAGGAGCACCGCGCCCATGGCGATGCCCAGGATCACGAAGGTCATCCGCCAGCCCACGGTGCTCTTGAACATCCGGTCAGCCAGGTTGCCCAGCACCAGGGCGGAGGAGCCGAAGCCCATCATCAGGCAGCCGGAGCACAGGCCCTTCTTGTCGGGGAACCAGGCGGAGACGGTGGAGATGACCACATTGTAGGCGATGCCGATGCCCAGGCCCGCCAGAACGCCGTAGCTGGCGTAGAGCAGCACCACGGAGCCGCCGGAGAGGGCGGCGGTCAGGCAGAAGCCCAGGGCGGCGGTGATGCCGGAGAGGATGATGGCCGTCCGGTGGCCGAACCGCCCGGAGAGCTTCGCGCCCAGCAGACCGCCCAGGCAGAAGCAGCACATGGCCAGGGTGAAATTCAGAGCCAGATCCGGGGCGGACCAGCCGAATTCAGCGGCAAAGGGGGCCTTCAGAATGGACCAGGCGTAGAGGATGCCCGCAAAAAGCATGGCCACCACGCCCACAGCCAGATAAAACCAGCGGATGGAGAGATTTTCTTTCGTTTGCTGCATGGGAAAACTCCTTTCTGTATCAGAAAAAACAGGATTTTTGTATTATATAACGATTTGGAAGAACTGTCCAGGGGGAAATGAGGGATGGGCGGAGATAAAAAAGAAGCGTGGGGTCTCCACGCTTCTTTGGTAAGATATGGTTGTGTGGGGGTGGGAGTGCACTTGTGCAGCTTGCTTCCCGGCGCACGAGAACGGAGGGTGAATGGAACCCCTTCTGCTCTGTGCACTTGTACAGATTGCTTCTTGTGGTGGGCCTGCCAGAATAAGCGCAGACACACTTCTGCTCTGTGCACTTGTACAGATTGCTTCCGGTTGTCTGCCATTTACTCTAGGGCAAGCAAGCTTCTGCTCTGTGCACTTGTACAGATTGCTTCCTTCCATAGAGTTGTCAAAGGTGATAGCCGCCTTCTTCTGCTCTGTGCACTTGTACAGATTGCTTCCGGTCATTGACGGGAAATACTGCGACAGTTGGCTTCTGCTCTGTGCACTTGTACAGATTGCTTCGTGGGCGACTTCCTCAACCTTTGCCTTGGACAGAGCTTCTGCTCTGTGCACTTGTACAGATTGCTTCGTGGGCTGTTGTGGTTCGCCGTAGAGATAATCCTCTTCTGCTCTGTGCACTTGTACAGATTGCTTCAACATTGTTGTCAGTGCCGGTGACGGAAATGTTCTTCTGCTCTGTGCACTTGTACAGATTGCTTCGGCGGTGTTGCACAAATCGTTGAGCAGAAATGAGTAGCGGTATGGGAAGCAACTGTACAAATGCACAGTTACATATCAAATCCGGAAAGGAAATTGCCGTTTGGTCCTTGCCAGGATCTCAGATATGCTCGTTCGGCGGTGCGAACCCCGCGGGCAATCGTGGGTTATGGATGTTCGCACCGGCCATGGTGGGGACAGATCTCCCACCATTTGGGTATTCAGTTGTTTGGTTTCGTTGGGAATTGGTTCAAACAGCCTTTGCGGACCATTTGATTTTTGCTTTGTAACAATTTCTGGCGTTGGAGATGCTTCGGTAACCGGCACCCTGGGCATCGTCCAGGATCTTGCCGGTGCGGGTATTTTTGATGATGTATCTGGGGTCGTTGTGGCGGGTCAGCTCCCTGCTGAACACCACCGCGATATCGGGCTTGTCGGGGAGGATGCCGCCGCCCTTTTTGGGACGGGGGCCTCCGGGGGGCTTCTGGGGTGCGGGGTCTTTGAGGGGCTCATCCTTGATGCCGCCGTTTTTCAGGGCGAGGGCCAGGATGTTTTTCGCGGCGTTGGTATCCCGGTCATGGGGGACACCGCAGACGGGACAGGTCCAGCGGCGGATGCTGAGCTTTTTGACTTCCGGATTCTGTGTGCCGCAGTGGCTGCAAAGCTGACTGGTTGGCTCGAAAGTGCCCACACATCGGACCTCGATCCCCTTGCGCTCTGCCTTGTATTTGAGCTTCTCCAGAAAATCGCTCATGGCGGCATCGGACAGGGCGTAGGCCAGCTTGTGGTTGCGGAGCATATTCTTGACATGCAGCGTTTCCACTGCGATCAAACTGCTCTCCCGGACCAGTGCGGCGGTCTGCTGGTGGTAATAGGTGTTGCGCCGCCGCATGATCCTGCGCTCGATCTCGGCCTTCTTTTGTCTGGCGGCGAGATACCGCTTGCTGGGCTGGGCCAGGGGGACGGGCGGCTGGTCGGGGTTGCTGCGGTTTTCACTCCGGATGCTCTTGTTGTAATCCCGGTAGGCCATATTGGCGGGGCCCCATCTTCTGGAAAGGTCCCGGTTGAGCTTGGTCAGGGGGCGATTTTTTGCTTTCTTGAAGTGCTTGTTTTCAATTTTCTGACCGTTGCTGAGTGCGGCGATGTCCTTGATGCCCACATCGATGCCCACGGGCTCGGCGGCCTGCGGTGCCGGCGTTTCCAGATAGAGAAGGCGGTCCTTCTTCTTGCCCTCGGAAAAGGTGACGGATACGAAATAGTCGCCGCAGTTGTCCCGGGACACCCGGATGGAGAGCTGGATGGGGAGCTCCCCGGCGGCGAGGGCTTCGGCGTAGTCGTGCAGACCGTTTTCGCCAAACCGGAGTCTGCGGTTGAAGCCACGGGCCTTGACCCGGCCCACCTTGGGGATCGTGACCCAGGCAACCTTGGGGTTGTCCGGGGAGGGGAGGAGGCTGTCCGGGCGGATCTGGACAAGGAAACTGGTTCGCGGCTTTCCTGCGTTATAAAAGCGGAAATCTCTGCGCTTTTCTGGGATCACGGGGAGTTTGTGCATGCCTTTTTCCCAGGCTCGTTTGGCATCCAGGAGGAACAGGCCGTTGTTGGTGGTGATGGCGGCGGCGGGGGCTTCGGCAATGGCAGGGTTTTGGGAAATGAGAAAATCCTTCCACTCCGCCTTGGCCATTTTGCGGAAATCGGGCCATACGGCACCATCCGCCTTGGGCTCGGTGCATACAGCCGGATTCAGCTGGAAGACTTCGTGGAAAGTGATGTTGTAGGCCAGATGGAGCGCGCGGAAAATGCGGTCGATCTTTGCGGCCTGCTCCGCAGAGGGGTAGATCTGCATTTTCATGGAATATGTGCTGATTCGTTGTCTGACCGTTTCCCGCATTGTGCGCACCTCCCTTAAAATGATTATCGTTATTATAATGAACCCCACAGAAAAAGTCAAATGGAATGGGAGGTTGTGATTTTTAATTTTAGAATATTTGTTTGAAAATATATGTTGCGTAGTTTTTCGGATTATGGTATAATATAGAGTACGAAAGAATCTGAAAATCGGGGTGATTTTATGAACGACACCATTCGCATCAAGGGTGCGAGAGAGAATAATCTGAAGAATATCGACCTGACGATCCCCAGAGACAAGCTGGTGGTTTTTACGGGTCTTTCCGGTTCCGGTAAGTCCAGCCTGGCCTTTGATACCATCTATGCCGAGGGCCAGCGGCGGTATGTGGAGAGCTTGAGCTCCTACGCCCGGATGTTCCTGGGGCAGATGGACAAGCCCGATGTGGACTCCATCGACGGCCTTTCCCCGGCCATTTCCATCGACCAGAAGACCACCTCCAAGAACCCCCGCTCCACCGTGGGTACGGTCACGGAGATCTATGACTATCTGCGTCTGCTGTGGGCCAGAGTGGGCGTGCCCCACTGTCCCAAGTGCGGCAAGGAGATCAAGCGTCAGACCATCGACCAGATCGTGGACCGGATCGAGGCCATGGGTGAGGGGACCCGGTTCGTGGTCCTGAGTCCCATCGTCCGGGGCAAGAAGGGCGAGCATGTGAAGGTCTTCGAGGATGCCCGGAAGCAGGGCTTTGCCCGCGTTCGGGTGGACGGCATTTTGTACGACCTGACCGAGGAGATCAAGTGCGAAAAAAATAAGAAGCACACCATCGAGCTGGTGGTGGACCGTCTGGTGCTGAAGGAAGGCCAGCGGCGCAGACTGACGGACTCCATCGAGACCGCCTGCGCCCACTCCGGCGGCCTGGTCACCATCCAGCTTCCCAAATCCGAGGAGGAGCTGACCTTCTCCCAGAATTACGCCTGTGACGACTGCGGCATCTCCATGTCCGAGCTGGAGCCCCGGATGTTCTCCTTCAACAACCCCGCGGGAGCCTGCCCCCACTGCACGGGTCTGGGCTTCCAGCTGGTGGCGGACCCGGATCTTGTCATCCCCGACAAGACGAAGTCCATCTTCGAGGGTGCCATCCAGGTCAGCGGCTGGCAGAGTGCCCGGACCGACAGCGTGTTTCGGATGTACTTCGAGGCTCTGGCCCAGAAGTACCGCTTTGACCTGACCGTTCCCGTGAAGGATCTGAGCAAGGAAGCTCTGGATGTGATCCTCTACGGCACCAAGGGGGAGAAGCTGCGCATGACCTACAACCGGGGCAACGGCTTCGGTGTCATGGAGCAGCCCTTTGAGGGCATCATGAACAACATCGCCCGGCGGTACAAGGAGACCCAGTCCGAGTCCGCCCGGAAGGAGCTGGAGGAGTGTATGTCCACGGCTCCCTGTCCCCACTGTAACGGCGACCGCCTTTCCGACATGGCAAGAGCTGTCACCGTCGGTGGCATCGGCATCATGGATTTTTGCCGCATGAGCGTGAAAAATGCCCTGGAATTTGTGGATAACCTCCATTTGGAGGGCAATATGGCCTCCATTGCGGAGCAGATTTTGCGGGAAATTCGGGCAAGACTGCAATTTTTGTCCGATGTGGGTCTGCAGTATCTGACCCTCTCTCGGTCCAGCGGCACCCTCTCCGGCGGCGAGAGCCAGCGCATCCGTCTGGCCACCCAGATCGGCTCTTCCCTCATGGGCGTGCTGTATATTCTGGACGAGCCCTCCATCGGCCTGCATCAGCGGGACAATGACAAGCTGCTGATGACCCTCAAGAGCCTGCGGGATCTGGGCAACACCCTGATCGTCGTCGAGCATGACGAGGATACCATGCGCACCGCCGACTTTATCGTGGACGTGGGCCCCGGCGCGGGCAGCCACGGCGGCGAGATCGTGGCGGCGGGCACTTTGGAAGACATTCTGAACTGCGAAGAATCTATCACCGGTCAGTATCTGTCCGGTGCGAAGAAAATCCCTGTTCCCACCGAGCGGCGGGCCGGAAACGGAAAAATTCTGGCCGTTCGCGGGGCCGAGGAGAACAATCTGAAGCAGGTGGATGTGGAGATCCCCCTGGGGACACTGACCTGCGTCACCGGCGTGTCCGGCTCCGGAAAGTCGAGTCTCGTCAATCAGGTCCTGAACCGGACCTTGCTTGGCAAGCTGAACCACGCCCGGACCCGGCCCGGCAAGTGCCGTTGTGTGGAGGGACTGGAGCATCTGGACAAGGTCATCGACATTGACCAGAGCCCCATCGGCCGCACGCCCCGGTCCAATCCGGCTACCTACACCGGCGTGTTCAACGACATCCGCGACCTCTTTGCATCCACCAATGATGCCAAAATTCGCGGCTACGGCCCCGGACGCTTCAGCTTCAATGTCAAGGGCGGCCGGTGCGAAGCCTGCTCCGGCGACGGTCTGGTGAAGATCGAGATGCACTTCCTGGCGGATGTGTATGTGCCCTGCGAGGTCTGCAAGGGCAAGCGGTACAACCGCGAGACCCTGGAGGTCAAGTACAAGGGCAAGGACATCGCCCAGGTCCTCGACATGACTGCCGAGGAGGCTGTGGAATTTTTCGAGAACATCCCCAAGATCCACAAGAAGATCCAGACCATGGTGGAGGTGGGCCTGGGCTATGTGAAGCTGGGCCAGTCCAGCACCACCCTCTCCGGCGGCGAGGCCCAGCGGGTGAAGCTGGCCACGGAGCTGGCCCGGACCGCCACGGGACGGACCATCTATATTCTGGATGAGCCCACCACGGGCCTTCACGCCGCCGATGTGCACAAGCTCATCGAGGTGCTGAATCAGCTGGTGGATGCGGGCAACACCGTTCTCGTCATCGAGCACAATTTGGACGTCATCAAGACGGCGGACCACATCATTGATCTGGGTCCCGAGGGCGGCGACGGCGGCGGCTATGTGGTGGCAGCCGGTACCCCCGAACAGGTGGCCCAGGTGGCGGAAAGCTACACGGGTCGGTATCTGAAGGATTATCTGAAGTAAAAAACACACCCCGCGAAAAGCGGGGCGTGGCAGACTGCCGAAGATCCTGTGTTTCAGAGAACTCTGTAGGGGCGAGCCTCGCTCGCCCGCCGAAAAACGCAGTTTTTCGGATTTTCCGCAGGAAAATAGCCTTATTTTCGCCTTGCGGCGATGGATTTTGCGTAAGCAAAATCCACGGGCGATCAAGGATCGCCCCTACGATTACCATTTTTTAAACATGAACACGCCCCGCAGGAAGCGGGGCGTGGGAAGATCATTTGTAGAATTCCGGGGGCAGCACGTCGCTGAGCTCCACCAGCAGGGCGTCCCGCTCGCCGGTGTAGCTGATGCGGTGCCGGTTGCTGCGCAGGGGCGTGTCCTGGCGGATGGGCAGATCCAGCACCGTCGTGACGCCGCCGGTCTTTCTGGGGACCAGGAACGCACAGCCCTGGTGGGCTATAGCGGCGGTGGTCACCAGCTTCAGGCCCATGCCAAGACCCAGCCGGGGGTCCTCGAGACCCGGATCACGGAGATATCGGGTGAAGGGGTCCGGGGGCATCATGGCACCGGGGTCCGTATAGAGGATGTGCAGGCGGGTGCCCTTTCGCCGGAGCTCCAGCGTCAGGGTTTGGCCCGGAGAAAATTTCATGGAATTGGACAGCAGATTGTGGATGGCGCGCATGAGCAGCGGGCCGTCTGCGGCGGTGAAGACCGGCGCGGGGCTGGGGACGAAGGTAAATTCGATGCCCTTTGCTTCGCAGGCGGGCATGGTCTGGTCCCAGATTTCCCGGAGCAGGGCGTTGAGCTCGACCATCTCCGGGGAGAAGGGGGCGGGCGGGGTCATATTCCCCACGATCCGCAGGAGTCGGTACAGTCCACGGGTCAGCTCGTCCCGGTGGGCGGTGCCTGCGGGGAGCTCGTCGGCCAGAGCCATCACATCTGCCAGGGGCTCCCGGAGGGTCTGGGCCGCCAGGGCCAGCATTCGCAGGTCCTCATGGGCATCCTCCGGCTCCAGGGTGAAGAGCTGCCCCCGCTCCAGAGCGGTGATGACGGCGCAGCGATTGCCGCCGGGGAGCGCGAGCTCCAGGGTCAGGCAGCCGCGCTCAAATTCGGCGTAGGCCTCCCGTCCGGTGGCGAGAAGCTCCCCGATGGGCGCGCCCGGCTCCAGGGAAAGACCCTGGGCGGCGGTATTCAGGGCGGTGATCCGGCCACCCTCCACCCGGAAGGCGGGCCGGTCCAGCAGGGCCAGCAGCTGATCGATCTGTTCCATGGGTCCTTCCTTTCTGCCGGGGAGGCGTGTCCGATCATTTTCGACTTCATCGGTATTATTGTACCGTTTTTTCAGAAAAAAGCAAGTGGAAAGAGGTGCCTTATGGCTGACCATAAAGAACACAGACAGCGGGTAAAAAAGCGGTTCCTGGGGGAGGGGCTGGATCATTTCAGCGAGCTCCACGCGCTGGAGCTGCTGCTGTTTTTCGCCGTCCCCCAGAAGGACACCAACGACCTGGCCCACGATCTGCTGGACCATTTCGGAAATCTGCATCAGGTGCTGACGGCCCTGCCGGAGCAGCTCATGCAGGTCAAGGGCGTGGGCGAGCATGTGGCGATCCTGCTCTCCCTGGTCAAGGGCATCTCCCAGAAGTATCTCATCGGCCAGGAGGACGACCGGGCTCCCCTGAACACCATCCACGACTGCGGAACCTATCTCATGGACCGGTTCCTGGGTCGGCGGGACGAGACGGTGATGCTGCTGTGTCTCGATGCCCGGCGGGTGCCGCTGGCCTGCCGCATCGTCAGCGAGGGCAGCGTCAACACCGCCGAGGTCAGTGTCCGCAAGGTGGTGGAGGCGGCGTTGGCGGTCAACGCCACCACGGCGGTGCTGGCCCACAACCATCCCAGCGGCATCGCCGTGCCCAGCATGGAGGACATCGTCACCACCCGGCGCATGGGCATGGCCCTGGACGCGGTGGGCGTGATCCTGGAGGACCACATCGTGGTGGCGGGCCGGGACTATGTTTCCCTGCGGGATTCCAATTATTACGACCCGGCAGCTTGCCGGATGATGGTTTGAGGAGGAGCTATGGACAAATTCAAGCTCGTATCGGACTATAAGCTCTCCGGCGATCAGCCGGAGGCGGTGGCGCGGCTGGCCCATGGCGTGGACTTGGGCCTGCGGGAGCAGGTTTTGCTGGGTGTCACCGGCTCCGGTAAGACCTTTACCATGGCCTCCGTCATTGAGAAGGTCAACAAGCCCACCCTGGTGCTGGCCCACAACAAGACCCTGGCGGCCCAGCTCTGTTCGGAGTTCCGGGAGTTTTTCCCCAACAACGCCGTGGAGTATTTCATCTCCTACTACGACTATTACCAGCCGGAAGCCTATATCGCCCACACGGACACCTACATCGAAAAGGATGCCTCCGTCAACGAGGAGATCGACCGGCTGCGCCACAGTGCCACCTCCGCCCTCTTTGAGCGGCGGGATGTGATCGTGGTTTCTTCCGTTTCCTGCCTGTACGGCCTGGGCGACCCCATCGATTACAAATCCATGGTCATCTCCCTGCGGGTGGGCAACGAGTACCCCCTGGACGATGTGCTGCGCAAATTGGCGGAGATCCGCTACGAGCGCAACGACATCGATTTTTCCCGAAACAAGTTCCGGCTTCGGGGCGATACCCTGGAAATTTACCCCGCCTACTGGTCCGGCCGGGCCATCCGGGTGGAGTTTTTCGGAGACGAGGTGGACCGGATCAGCGAAATCAACGCCGTCACCGGCGTGGCGGAGCGGTATCTCGACCATGTGGCCATCTACCCCGCCAGCCATTATGTGGCATCGGCGGAAAAGCTCCAGCGGGCCATGATGGACATCCGCCGGGAGTGCGACGAGCAGGTGGCCTTTTTCCGGGCCCAGAACAAGCTGGTGGAGGCCCAGCGCATCGCCCAGCGGACGGCCTACGATCTGGAGATGCTGACGGAGATCGGCTTCTGCAACGGCATCGAAAATTATTCCCGTGTCATCCAGGGCCGGGCACCGGGCACACCGCCCACCACGCTTCTCGATTATTTCCCCGACGATTTTCTGCTGTTCATCGACGAGAGCCATGTGACCCTGCCCCAGACCCGGGCCATGTACGCCGGCGACCGCAGCCGCAAGGATGCCCTGGTCAATTACGGCTTCCGCCTGCCCTCGGCCTACGACAACCGGCCCCTGAATTTCCAGGAGTTCGACAGAAAGCTCAATCAGGTGATCTATGTCTCCGCCACCCCTGCGGAGTATGAGCGGACCCGGTCCGCCCAGACCGTGGAACAGGTCATCCGGCCCACGGGACTGCTGGACCCCATCGTGGAGGTGAGGCCCATTGAGGGCCAGATCGATGATCTCATCGGTGAGATCAACGCCCGGACCGCGAAAAAGGAGCGCGTCCTGGTGACCACCCTGACCAAGAAAATGGCCGAGGACCTGACCAGCTACTTCCAGAAGGCGGGTATCAAGGTCCGCTATATGCACTCGGACATCGCTGCCATGGAGCGCATGGAGATCATCCGGGATCTGCGCATGGCGAAATTTGACGTTCTGGTGGGCATCAACCTCCTCCGCGAGGGTCTGGACCTGCCGGAGGTCAGTCTGGTGGCCATTCTGGATGCGGACAAGGAGGGCTTCCTGCGCAGTGAGACCAGCCTGATTCAGACCATTGGCCGCGCCGCGCGAAATGCCGAGGGACGGGTCATCATGTACGCGGACCATGTGACGCCCAGCATGCGGGCCGCCATGGACGAGACGGCCAGAAGAAGAGAGATCCAGGATGCCTGGAACAAGGCCCACGGCATCGTGCCCAAGACCGTCATCAAGTCCGTCCGGGAGCTGATCGAAATTTCCACCCCCACCGCCGAGCGCAAGTCCCGCACCGGCGTGAAGATGACCAAGGCCGAGAAGGAGCGGGAGATTGCCCGCCTGGAGAAGCAGATGAAGGAAGCCGCCCGGATGATGGAGTACGAGTACGCCGCCGTCCTCCGGGACCAGATCATCGAGCTCCGGGGAAAATAAAGAGAGGGAAGACCATGCTGAAGAAAATCGGAAGTTTTATGATGATCATGCTGGCCATCTGCGCGGTGCTGCTGCTGACGGCCACTGCAAACAGAACCCCACAGCAGGACCCGACGGAAACCACCCAGCCCACCGTCCAAACCACAGTCCCGGAAACGACGTCTCCGGAGACTGCCCCCGAAACCGAGGCGGTGCCCACCGAGACCCAGCCTGCGGATGCGGTTCGGGGACAGGTGGCGCAGATTTTGGACCGGAAGGAGCTGGTAACCACAAAGACCACCCGGCTGGTGTCCAGCTCCGGACTGGGCGCGGATGCAGAAACGTCGGGCCTCGCCGCGTCCTCCCATGGCCGCGCTCTGGCTGAGGAATTGGCACAGCGGCAGGTAAATCCCATCGCCGCCCACTGGGAGCTGGTCTACGAGGGGCTGTACGTCAAGGATCAGGATGAGTCCGGCAAGCTTTCCACGGCGGCGTTTCAGACTCCCGCCCAGACGGCGGCGCGCTACGAGTATACGGACGCGGGGGCAAGACAACTCCTGACGGATCTTTTGGTTCTGGCGGCCCAGATGGATGATGGGCTGGAGCTGGAGACGGCTCTGCTGGGCGCGAACCTGAATGTGGAAGCGGATCAGGTTTTCCATTCGGAGCAGGAGCAGTGCCGGTATGCCTACTTTGCCTGCAACTCCGACCGGGCCACGTACATTCTGTGCTTCTACCTCCGGGGCGGGGCCCAGATCGAGGATGTGGAGTTCCAGCTTCTGACCCTGCGCCATGCCTCCGGCACCGCCGAGGCTCTGGCCAGGCTGGATGACCACGCCAAACGGCAGACTGCGGCCCTGATGGCGGCGGCGGAGCTGGTGATGACCGGCAAGACCCGCGCCGGGGAGGGCGAGGTGCCCTTTGCATACCAGGTGGGCGGCTGGTCTGCCGAGCTGGAGCGGTTCACCTTCGACGGCGACCCGGACTGGGGCAGTTTGATCAATTATCGTTTGCAGAAGTGAAAAAAGGACCATCCGAAACGGATGGTCCTTTCAGACTGTCAAAAAAGCACGTCATTGCGAGGAGGCCGTAGGCCGACGTGGCAATCCCGTAACTTTTTTGACCAGATTTCGTGGTTTTTCTCTTCTATCTACGGGATTCCCACGAAGTAGTGCGCACTGGCTCGGAATGACGTGGAGTTTTTTGATACGCGCAAAGGACCATCCATTTTGGATGGTCCTTTTCTTATGCATCGGGGTCGTTATGGAAATTTTCAACGTAGAAATCCGAGGCCTTGCCCAGCTCGCTGTTGAACCGCTCGAAGCCCCATTCTTCGGCCAGGGTGGGGGTATCGGAGAAGAGGTTGGTGCCGAGGCCCAGACGGTCGCCCTCGATGGTGCAGCCCAGAGCCGCCAGGGTGGTGGGGAAGAGGTCCACGGCGCAGTAGGTGCGGTTTTTGGTGTTTTCCGTGGAGACGGGGGCGTTGAGGATGCAGTTGTAGACCATGCGCTGGTAGTCCGCATCCACATTGCGCTGGAAATAGCCGTTGTCCATGGAGAGGTGGTCGCCGGTGATGATGACGGTGGTATTCTCCCACCAGGGCTGCTGGCGCATCCACTCCACGAATTCCAGCACCTGACGGCTGGAGCAGGAGATGGACTGCTCATAGGGCTCGGCATATTCCTCGGTGCAGTAGGCGCACTGGTAGCCGCCGATGTGGTGGGTGTCCACGGTGAGCATGGTCAGGGCGAAGGGCTCCGCCGATTCGGCATAGGACATCAGCTCCTGGCGGGCGTACTCGAAGAGGTACAGGTCCTCCATGCCCCACCAGACGAAATAATCGCCGGGGATGATGCCGTCCTTCCGGGCGGTGTAGACATCGCAGATGCGGTCCATGCCGTGGGTCCGGTAGTAGGTCTTCCGGCCGCCGAAATTGGCATCGGAGCCGCAGAGGAAGGTGGTGTGGTAGCCGGCCTCGTCCAGGATGTTTGTGATGGAGGTAATTCCGGGGAGGAAGATGCCGTCCTTGCCGTAGCCGTTCTGCCAGTCGTCAATGCCCTCGGGGACTTTCAGGGGGATGCCCGCCGTCTGGGCCACGATGGCGCCGATGGTCCAGCTTGCGCCGCTGGTGGCGTGGAAGCCGCCCACACCGTCGTTGTGGGAGAAATTGGTGTTCTCCAGAGCCAGGTCGTACAGCTCTGGGATCAGGGTCACGGCAGAGCCGCCGCCCAGGTCCTCGGCAAGATAAGTGGTTTCCATGGACTCCAGCATGATGTAGACCAGGTTCCGCTTTTCCTCGGGGAAGGTGATCTGGACGGAATCGGGGGCCACATATTCGTCCTCGTAGAGCTGGGTTTCGGTCACCAGGTCCCAGATGTAGTCTGTCAGCTCCACATCCACGGCGGCGTAGCCGCTGAGGCCCAGGGCCAGGGCGACGGCGGTGAGAATGGACACCAGTCCCCGGACAGGCAGACGGCGCAAAAGAAGCAGTGCGGCGCAGCTCAGTGCCGTACAGACGATCGCAGGCAGGGCACCCCGTAGGAGGAAGCTCGCCACCAGGTCCGACTGGACGCCGGACAGGCTGGACTTCAGGGTGAACAGAACGGAGTCAAAGCCGATGCGCCCGTAGACGGTGACGAACCACCGGGCGGCAAAAAAGCAGAGAAACGCAATAAGGAGCAAAATAGTCAGCCCGGCGGCGGTCCACAGGGAAATGGGGCGCCGGGTGCGGGTCTTGGTCATGGGAGAAACCTCCTGAAAAACGATGAATTGTTTCAAATCAACTCGAAACAGCGGGGAAATCATAACAGATTTTCAGGAGAAAATCAAGGGCGTAATTCTTAAGTTTTTGTGGAGGAAGAAATGGAAAACGGCACCGCAAATGCGGTGCCGTTTGGGAATATGTGTATTATTTTCGCTTTCTTTTTCTGTCCCGGACGAGGCTGGTAATTTTTGTGATGTAACGATAATATACACAGAAGAGTATGATAATCGACAATAAAATAATAACTGCTATGGTTAGCCACAAACATAATTGTGTGATATCGGTTTGCATTTTTAGCCATGTTATTATGTCCGTGATTTGGTTTGTAAGAATGCCAACCAATACAGCTAAAAAAAGTCCATCAATAATGAATGTTTTTATGCTTTCTAATTGGCTTTGTTCGCGTTCTTCAATTAGTTCATTTCGTATAAGCTCGGTATATTCATCGTGTTTCTCTCGTAGAACTTCTTTTATTATAAGTTCTTTTAGCTGTTCCTTTGCCATATGGACAGGATCAATTTCGGATGAAGGGTCAGAAACTGTCAAACCCTGACTTTTAGCGTATTGGTCAAGTAATTTATCTAGGTAGTTATAAGCCATAGTATATTACTTCTCCAATCCTTCTAATAACAAAGAAAATGCGGATCGTGCACTGTTGGAATTACTGTATGCATCATTTAGTAAATCAGTTGGTACATGTGATGATAACAATTCAGAACTAAATAGAGCACCTTCGGTGCCTTCTTCGTGTTGGTAGCTGCCTTTGTATTGTTTTTCCTTGCTTGGGATTGACTTTAGTTCTTCAAAAACGATTTGTGCTATCTTCATACCAGAGTGAATCACAATTGCAAATGGATTGACATTAAGCAAACCTAGATTAAGATTGCCTGAATAAGAAGAATTACAATGTTGGTTGCTAACAATGAGACCAATTCTTGTGAATTTGGTACGAGGTCTAATGTGTGCAGAAAGATTCTCAGGCAGACTTATCTTTTCTGCAATTGATACAAGAATATACTCTTTAGGACCAAGAACATAACCGGATGGGGGGATAGGGGCAGAAATATAAGCGTTATCAATGGAAAGTTGATTTTCCAAATCAACAATTTTAAAATCTGAACTGTATTTTGAGAAAGTTGTGCCGATTGAAAGATCGTAAGATTCGCTTTGTAATGAATTTTCGTTGAAATGATCAATTAATTGAATGCCGTTATTTATGTAAGTGCGGATATCCTTATCGGACAAAATCATAACAAGCTCTCCTTTTACCTGATTTTAGCACATCAAATGGAAAGACGATATTAACTTGTACGTTCTACAGTGAGGACGGAGGCCGCGTCGAACAACCCAGCGAACCAGTCGGGATGGTCAGCCAGGTTCGCGCCGGTGACCAGGGTTCGGGTCTGGCGGGCGTAGTCGCCGGTGGTCATGCCCCACTGGGTGCCGTTGGCCACGCCCACGAAATAGCGGAAGCCGTAGCCGTGGAGGGCATCGTACTTGGAGCCGGTGTAGGCCTCCTGGCCCTTGATGTCGCCGCCGGTGGGGTAAACCAGCATGTCGGTGGAGCCCAGCACGGGGACGATCTCAGCGTTCCACTTGTCCAGGTCCTCCTGGATACCAGCCGCGCCAAAGTCGGCGTACTCCATATCGGCGTAGGTGTAGCAGGCGATGTCGTAGCCCTGGGCCCGGAGCTTGTCGGCCACGGCCTGGATCTCGGCGGACTGGTCAAGGGTCATGCCGAAGAGACCCTCGTAGCCGGAAACGGCGATGGTGGCCCGGGCACCCTCGTAGGAGAAGTCGGGATGCTGTGCCAGGAAGTCATTCAGCACGGGGACCAGGTCGAAGGCACCCTCGCTCTCGCCCAGACGGCAGGTCAGCTCGCCGGAGGCGTTGACCGCCAGGCTGTCGGCAAAGCCGCCGCAGTTTTCCATGTGGGAGTAGTAATTCACGCCCTCCTGGGTCAGGATGATGGGCTTCTTGCCCTCCGGGAGCCGGATGGAGGTGCGGTTGACGCCCACGGAGCCGTCCTCATTGGTGACGGGCACGGCGAAATCGTACAGGCTCACCAGGACGTAGCCGTTGGCGTAGAGCTGGTCCAGGATGGCGGAGAATTCGCCGGTGGTGATGTAGTTTTTCAGGTAGCGGCTGCCCCGGTCCGGGTCGGCGGCGGCTTTCTGAAGGTCCGCCATCAGGGTCCGGAAGGACAGGTTGGGGATCTCGGACAGGTCATCCCAGACCACCAGATCATTGAGGGCGGCCTTGTAGCCGTTGTACAGGCCGAGGAGCTCCTTGTGATTGGCCAGACCGCCGGAGTAGCCGGCCAGGGTCTTCATGGCGTTCTCGTAGTCGTACTCCGCGGCCATGGCGGCGGCGCGGGATTTGAGGCTTTCGGCCTCGTCCTGCAGCAGCTGGGTGATGCGGTCATTCTTGGCCTTCGCGGCATCGCGCTCCCGGCGCAGGGAGATGGAGCCGAAAATGAAGGACAGGCAGAGCAGTCCCGCAACACCGAGAATGATGAAGGGCAGGTACTTCTCCTTGAAGATCTGCTTCTTGCTCTTGCGGCGTTTTCTGCGCTGTGCGGTGGGGGTGACGATGGGCGTATCGGTCTCAGGGATCACGGGAGCGGCCTGCTCCTGGGCCTGGAATTCCAGATTCTGTTCATCCATAGGCTGTTACCGCCTTTCTATGTAAAGATTCTATACCATTATAATGGATAATGTTGAAAAATGCAAGCCGGGAAGATGATGGATATTCGACAGGCTGTATGAAACGGTAGGGGCGGGGCATTGACCCGCCCGCCGATGCCTGCGGCATCGGAATCCCCGCCCCGTTGGGGCGGGTACACCCACATCAGTCAGAAAATCGGTTCCGAAGAGCCGATTTTCTGACAGCTTCTCCCTCGAGGGAGAAGCCTGGGGTGGTCATCCAACACGGTCTCGTTTTATGGAAGTGGGTTAAAGGCGGGACAAAGGCTTCTCCCTGGGGAGAAGCTGTCATCCATTGGCTCTTCGGAACCAATGGATGACTGATGTGGGGACCGTCGCCGAAGGCGGCGGGAAATCCCAATGTCTACGGCATTGGGGAGCGGTCATGAACGCGAAAAAGGACACCGCCGATATGGCGGTGTCCCAGGGGAAGTGATTCCTTAGAATGCGTCACCCTGCCAGATCATGGCGTCGGCGACCTTCAGGAAGCCGGCGATGTTGGCACCGACCACCAGGTTGCCGGGCATGTCGACCTGCTGGGCGGCATCGGCAGCGGCGGCGTAGATGTTCTTCATGATCTGCTGCAGCTTGGCGTCGACCTCCTCGAAGGTCCAGTTCAGACGCTGGCTGTTCTGGCTCATCTCCAGACCGGAGGTGGCGACACCGCCGGCGTTGGCGGCCTTGGCGGGGCCGAAGGGGATGCCGGCATTCTGGAAGGCCTTGGTGGCATCCAGGGTGCAGGGCATGTTGGCACCCTCGCAGACGTACTTGACGCCGTTTGCGATCAGGGCGTTGGCGGAATCCAGGTTGATCTCGTTCTGGGTGGCGCAGGGCAGGGCGATGTCACACTTGACGGTCCAGATGCCGGAGCAGCCGGGGGTGAAGGTGGCCTCGGGGACGTAGTCCAGGTAGGTGTTGATGCGGGCGCGCTTGACTTCCTTGATCTCCTTGATGATCTTATAGTCGATGCCGTTGGGATCGTAGATGTAGCCGGAGGAGTCGGACATGGCCACGACCTTGCCGCCCAGCTGGGTGGCCTTCTGGTTGGCGTAGGTGGCGACGTTGCCGGAGCCGGAGATGACCACGGTCTTGCCCTCGAAGGAGTCGCCGTGGGCCTTCAGGATCTCATTGGTGAAGTAGCACAGACCGTAGCCGGTGGCCTCGGTACGGGCGAGGCTGCCGCCTGCGCCGACCTTCTTGCCGGTCAGAACGCCGGTGAACTCGTTGCGCAGCTTGCGGTACATGCCGAACATGTAGCCGATCTCGCGGGCACCGGTACCGATGTCGCCGGCGGGCACGTCGGTGTCAGCACCGATGTGGCGGTACAGTTCGCTCATGAAGGCCTGGCAGAAGCGCATGATCTCGGCGTCGGACTTGCCCTTGGGGTCGAAGTCGGAGCCGCCCTTGCCGCCGCCCATGGGCAGGCCGGTCAGGCTGTTCTTGAAGATCTGCTCGAAGCCCAGGAACTTCATGATGGACAGGTTCACGCTGGGGTGCAGACGGATGCCGCCCTTGTAGGGGCCGATGGCGGAGTTATACTGGACGCGGTAGCCGCGGTTGACCTGCACATTGCCCTGGTCGTCGGTCCAGGAGACACGGAAGATGATGGTGCGCTCAGGCTCCACGATGCGGTCGATGATCTTGTGCTTGATGATGTCGGGACGGCGCTCCACGATGGGCTCCAGGGAGGTCAGGACCTCCTCAACGGCCTGCAGGAACTCCTTCTCGCCGGGGTTGCGCTGGCAGAGGCCTTCGTAAACATTCTTCAGATATTCATTGTTGATAGCCATGATAAATCACTCCTATATGGATGAGGTTGTTTCCAGCCGCAGCCGCTGGTCAGTTCGGCGAGGGCTGTTTTGGAAAACGATGGGCTGATTATAATACATGTATCCATGAATTTCAAGAGGGAATGCAGGTTCTGTGGACGAAAGTTGCACTCTGGCGGACACTTTCTCTGATTCAGCCAAAAAACATGCAATTTTGGACCCGCCCTTTTGCAATTTTGACGAGGGGTTGCTTTTGGTCGGGAAATAAGGTATAATACATCAAATAGAACAGGTAGGGCGGGGGCTTGCTCCCGCCGCCGATCCCGCCCGGGGCGGGGTCGGAATCGTCCCTGTAGGGCGGTCTGCGTGGATATTCCTTGCCTGACGGCAAGGGGATTTTCCGCCGATGGCGAAAAATCCCGGCGGGAGCAAGCCCCCGCCCTACATTACAAAGGAGAAACACTGCCATGTACGATACCATTCTATTCGACCTGGACGGTACGCTGACCGATTCCGGGCTTGGCATCACCAAGGCCGTCCAGTATGCCCTGGGGCAGATGGGCTATGACGTCCCGCCCAGAGAATCCCTGTTTACCTTCATCGGGCCCCCGCTGCACAAGTCCTTCACCAAATACTACGGCATGGACGAGGCCACGGCGGTGGAGGCCGTGCGGCAGTTCCGGGTGTACTACAACCAGATGGGCGGCATCCTGGAGAACGAGGTCTACGAGGGTGTCCGGGAGCTGCTGCGGGACCTGAAACAGGCCGGGAAGCGGCTGATGATCGCCACCTCCAAGCCCCAGGCGGCGGCAGAGCTGGTGATGCACCATTTCGGTCTGGATGAATATGTCCCCGAGATCATCGGCGGCACCGACGATCCCCGGCGGAATACCAAGGGCAAGGTCATCGCCTGGGCCCTGCGGGAGTACGGTGTCGATCCCGGTACCGCCGTCATGGTGGGCGACCGGGAGCACGACATCCACGGCGCGGCGGAGAACGGCATTCCCGCCATCGGTGTTACCTGGGGCTACGGCGACCGGGCGGAGCTGGAGGGTGCCGGAGCAAAGGCGGTTTTCGACACCGCCGAAGAAGTTGTCAATTACATCATAAGAGGATAAATAGTTATGGAGAAGATCGCAAGCTTTACCATCGACCACATCAAGCTGCAGCCGGGTCTGTATGTGTCCCGCAGGGACCGCATCGGCGCGGAGACCGTCACCACCTTCGACCTGCGCATCACCAGCCCCAACGACGAGCCGGTGATGAACACCGCCGAGATCCACGCCATGGAGCATCTGGGTGCTACATACCTTCGCAACAACGAGCTGTGGAAGGATCATGTCATCTACTTTGGTCCCATGGGCTGCCGGACGGGCTTTTATCTGCTGCTGGCCGGCGAGCTGAGCAGCGAGGCCATCCTGCCCCTGGTCACCGGCTGCTTCAAGTTCATCGCGGAGTACGAGGGCGAGATCCCCGGCGCATCGGCCAAGGACTGCGGCAATTATCTGGACCTGAATCTGCCCATGGCAAAATTCTGGGCCAAGCGGTATTATGAGCTGCTGCGCACCATCCCGGAGGATCGGCTGGTTTATCCCGAATAACCGTAAAAAGAACACGTCATTGCGAGGAGGGGCCTAGCCCCGACGTGGCAATCCCGTACCGCTTCCGGGGTGTTTCATTGGAGCGGGCAGAAAATCCACGGGATTGCCACGGGCCCGCGGCCCTCGCAATGACGTGCTAATTTGGAGGATTATATGACAAAACTCGGAATCATTGGCGCCATGGAGATCGAAGTGGCGATTTTGAAGAGCAAGCTGGAGAACCAGAAGGTCACGAAGATCGGCCCCATGGAATTTTTTGAGGGCAAGCTTTCCGGTTGTGACGTGGTCATCGTCATGTGCGGCGTGGGCAAGGTCCATGCGGCCATGTGCACCCAGGTGCTGTGCAGCAATTTCGGTGTGACCCATATCGTCAACACCGGCGTGGCGGGCTCCCTGGACGCGGGCCTGGACATCTGCGATGTGCTGGTCAGCACCGATGCCGTCCAGCATGACATGGATGTGCACTATCTGGGCTATGAGGTGGGCCGGGTCCCCGGTCTGGACACCACCGCCTTTGCCGCCGACGAGCGGCTCCGGAAGTTGGCCTTCGAGGAGAGCGAGCGCATCCGTCCCGGCCACACCAGGCTGGGCCGGGTGGCCACTGGCGATCAGTTCGTGTGCAGCGACGAGCAGAAGGCGAAGATTATCGCCGACACCGGTGCAAGCTGCACCGAGATGGAGGGCGGCTCCATCGCCCAGGTGGCTTATGTGAACCAGGTTCCCTTCGTGATCCTACGGGCCATCTCCGACAAGGCCGACGGCTCCGCCGAGCTGGATTACCCCACCTTCGAGAAAATGGCCGCCGCCAACTGCGCGGCAGTCACCGAGGCCCTGGCAAAGAGACTGGCTGAATAAAAGTCGATATAAATCCCCTGCGGGATTTTCGATATACGCAAAGCGTTCGATATGTGCAATGCACTCGATATGCCCTGCGGGGCGAGAGGGGATTTAGATCATATCGAATTTGCGAAGCAAATATATCGAATCCGCTTGCGGATATATCGATTTTGCGCCAGCAAAAATATCGACAAAATCCCGATGCAGTCTTTGCATCGGGATTTTTGTTCTGTCGGGCAGACAAAAAAGCGGACGAACCGAAAAATCGGTGCGTCCGTTGTATTCAGGACTTCCCCCGGTCGAAGGGAAAAAAGCAAGAAGGAGTAAAGGAAGTAAGAGGAGAAGGGAGGAGAAAAAACCTTGACCGGGGGAATCTTCCAAACCTAGCCCACCCGGTCGAATCCCGGGGCCGTCAGGGTCAGGCTGAAAGTGTAGGTAGTGAAGTTGTAGGTGCTGCGAATCAGCAAGGGGAAGACTTTCGCAGGGCCTGAAAACATTTTTTGTTTCGGGCTTGCTCTTTTTGTCTGATGGTGATATTATATAGGAGAACAACCGGTTTATCTTCCGCTATAAAGCTCTGAATTTGTAGAATCCTGCTGCTTTGGAGGGAAAAGTTATGATGTCCACGGACCGGGGGCTCCTGCCCCAGCAAAAAGAAAATGCCCGGCACGGCGAGGCCGGCTTCCCCATCCAGCGCTACCGCACCACCCTGCACGCCACCTACCAGGATGTGCCCACCCACTGGCACGAGGAGGCGGAGCTGACGTTGATCGTCCGGGGCGGCAGCACCTACACCGTCCAGCTGGAAAGCGAGGAGGTGGAGGTGGGCGATATCGTCTTTGTCCCGCCCCAGGTGCTCCACGCGGTGACCACCGGCGGCGGAGAGATGGAGTCGGATACCTTCGTCTTCCACATGAATCTGCTGGGCGGCGGCCATGCCGATGTGTGCGCCCTGCGCTACCTCGCCCCCCTGAGCAGTCAGAAGCTGATCCCGCCCACGGTCATTCGCCGGGAGCACCCGGCCTATGAGCAGCTCCTGCGGATCATCCGGGAGATGAACCGCATCTGGGATGCCCGCGAGACGGGCTGGGAGCTGATGATCAAGGCGAATCTGCTGATGGCTCTGGCGGTGCTGATGCCCCATTGTGGCAAGGACACGGCGGAGCTGGCCCTGCGGACCGAGCACGCGGAGAAGATCAAGATCGCCCTGGAATTCATGGACAAGAACTACGGCGAGGAGATCGCCATCGCCGATGTGGCCGCCGCCTGCTACTTCAGCCAGTACCATTTTATGCGCTTTTTCAAGAAGTACATGGGCATGAGCTGCGGCGAGTATCTGAAAAATCTCCGGCTGGAAAAGGCCGCCCAGGCCTTCTCGCGGGGCAACACGGTCATCCTGGACGTGGCCATGGATGCGGGCTTCCGGAACTTAAGCTACTTCTACCGGGAGTTTCAGAAGAAATACGGCTATACCCCCAAGCAGTTTATCCACAGATGTGTGGAAATGCCGGGGAAATAAAGAAGCAACAGCTAAAATTTTACACGTCATTGCGAACCAGTGCGCACACTGGTGTGGCAATCCCGTGGATAGAAGGATGCACCAATTGGGCAGCCGGAAGTTCCAGGAGATTGCCACGGGCCTGCGGCCCTCGCAATGACGTGTTCTTTTATGGCTTTATCAGTTCAGCTTGATGTGGTTCTGCTCCAGGGCTTTGCGGATGGCCTTGGAGAGGATGGGGGCCACGACCATGGCCACGACCATGTTGAAGGTGGTGGCGGGGAGCTTGGCGGCGGTGGCGATCAGGGCGGCATCGAAGGTCAGACCGCTGACGATCATGCCCTTCAGGCAGGTCTTGCCCAGGTACAGCACCGCATAGGTAACGGCACCGGTGGTGGTGGCGATCAGGTCCCGGACATACTCCCGGATCTTCAGGTGCTTGAACACCAGACCGGCGGCGAGACCGTAGGCACCCTTCATCAGGAAGGTCAGCCATGCCTCGCTGATGTACAGGGGGTTGGTCATATCGTAAATGGCAGAGCCCAGGCCGGCGGCCAGACCGCCCATGCCGGGTCCCAGCAGCAGACCGCTCAGGGCGCAGAAGATATTGCCCAGATGGATGGAAGAGGTGCCCACCAGATCGACGGGAACGGTGATGCGCAGCATGGAGCCGACACAGGTCAGCGCAGCCAGAAGGCCAGCCATGGCGATGCGCTTGGTGGAAATTTTCTGATTCTTCATGGAATTGCCTCCTTTGGATTGGATAGGGAGATTATAGCATGAACTGGCTATAAAACCAGACCCAAAACAGGATTAAAAAATCAGGCCAGAAAACAAATGAAAAATGAAGAATGAAACATGAAAAATGGAGGTGTCCCTGCGGGACGGATTTGAAATCGTGTTCTCCGGTACCTGTTTCATTCTTCATTTGTGTTATTCCGTTACCTCTGCGCCGCCCAGGAGGACTGCCGTGGAGCCGGTGCGCTGTGTGGGGGTGAGGGTCTGGGGGGCGATGTCCATGGGCTCGGTCAGGGGCTTGCAGACCATCAGGACCCGGATGAGCGTTTCCGGGGCGGGGGAGATGTCCGCGACCTGCTCCGTATGGAAGGTGATGAGGTTATAGGCGTTGCTCTCCATCTTGGGGAGCCATGTGATCAGAAAATCGTTGATCTCCAGGCTGTTCAGGCCCAGCTCAGCCAGGGACTCCGTCAGGAATTCGGCAGTGTCTGTGCCGGGGACGCAGAAGCCCTCCTCCATGGGGACGGACCAGTTTACATCGGATTCCCAGTACAGCCGGTGGCAAATAGTGCCGTCTTCGGTGGTGAAGCTGCCATCTGTGTGACATTCCAGCTTCCAGCCGTCATGAGATGCGGGGTAGGCGAAGGCGGGGGTCGTGTCGATGTTCACGGTGACGGTCCCATCCAGATAAAAATAGGCGGACGCGGTGACGGATTCAAGGTCATAGAGCTCCACGGGCTCCGTGGGAGCTGTGCCCCGGGCGGGGTCACCGGCGGTCTGCCAGGTGAATTTGTGGTACATGCCGTTGGCGGACCAGTAGACATAATCCCATTTCCCGTCCTTCTCCACGGGGATCTGGGCACCCATCTGCTCGTCCATGCGCAGGGTCCAGCCCTCCTGCTCCAGATAGGCCCGGAAGCCATCCAGGCCGTCCCGGATGCCCACCAGCCAGACCCGCTCCGGCGAATCGGCGATCTGGCGGATGCCCGTGCCGTCCATGGTCTCCGTCAGGGCCAGACCCACCCGGATAAAATTGAAGCTGCCGAACTCCGCGTAGGTCAGCACGCCCAGCAGCAGGCAGATGACCAGCACGGAGGCAATGGTAATGATCCAGTTTTTCATGGGATCTCCTCCTTTTTCAACAGTATAGCACAAAAACCACCCGATGAAAAGGGCGGTTTTCGGAAATCGGAGGGCGGTTCGCTCTTGTAATGGAATGCAGAGTATGCTATAATAAAAAATACTGTAAAATCCGGACGAAAGGAGCCTGGTATGGTCAAACGGAATTTCATACGGCTTCTGGCGGCGGTTTTGATCATCGCGGTGCTCAGTCCCTGTGTCCTGGCGGATGCGGGGGAACGGCTGGCGGTGGAGCGGGAGGTCTACGACTTCCTGACGGAGGAGCTGATGCTCTCCAATGCCGCGGCCTGCGGCGTGCTGGCGAACATCGAGCACGAGAGTAATTTTCAGCCCACCATCTTCGGTGACAAGGGCACCAGCTACGGCCTTTGCCAGTGGCACAATGACCGGTTTTCCGCCCTGCGGGGCTACTGCACCGCCTTGGGTCTGGACTACCGGACCGTGGAGGGGCAGCTGGCCTACCTGAAATATGAGCTGGGCAACAAGTATACCACCCTGCTGCTGAGCCTGCAGGCCATCGACGATACCCCCGACGGGGCCTACCGGGCGGCGTACCTATGGTGCATCCAGTTCGAGAAGCCCAGCAATATGCAGGTCAAGGCCGCCCAGCGGGGCGAGCTGGCCCAGGGCAAATACTGGCCCCGGTACAACCGGTACGAGCCCATCATCCTCATCAACCCTGAGCCGGAGGAAACGGAGCCCAATCCCGAAGTCCTCATCGAGCAGCTCAAGCAGAACCCGGTGACCATCCCCATGCCCCCGGAAGAGGACCACACCGACGTGGGCGAGGTCCGCTATATCAGGTTTCAGAAGCCTGAATTTCGTTACTACGTCCCCTGGCACCTGCCCGAAAGCGCGGTGGAGAAGAACGAGGGGCTCCGCTGGGAGATCCCTGCCCTGGCGGGTATTTTCGCCGCCATGGTCATCGTTGTGATCTTTCCCACGAAAAAGACCGCCCGAAAGCTTTACAGACGGGATGCGGATGTGGTAAAATAATTGGTAAGCAATCAGAATTGAGGTAATACCAATGGATTACATTGTTTTGGATATGGAATGGAACCAGCCCTGGCCCGGTTCCCCCTCCGCACGGAAGGTCCTGCCGGTCCAGATTCGGGGTGAGATCATCCAGATGGGCGCGGTCCGCGTCAGCGAGGAGCAGCTGGTCCTGGACGAGTTCCAGGTGCTGGTCCGACCCAAGTTCTACCGGAGCCTGAACCGCCGGGTCAGCAAGCTCACCGGCATCAAGGAGTCCCGGCTGAAGGCCGAGGGCATCCCCTTCGCCGAGGCCATCGAGCAGTTTCGGGCCTGGTGCGGCGAGGATGTGGTCTTCCTGACCTGGGGCTTTGACGACATCACCATCCTTCGGGAGAATCTGCAGCTGCACGAGCTGCCCTATGACTGGGTGGACAAGTGGTACAATGTGCAGATGATGTTCAACGCCCAGACCGACGGCTCCAACAGCCAGAAGGCCCTGAAGACCGCCATGGAGATCTTCGGCATCGAGGCCAGCCGCCCTGCCCATGACGCCCTGGGCGATGCCTACCACACCGCCCTGATCTGCGCCATGCTGAACCTGAAGCGGGGCATGGAGGAGTACCAGCAGGCCCTGCGCAGCCATGACAACGGCTTCCACGGCGCGGAGCTCCCCGGCTGCATCTGCCGGAAGGTGTTTTACGATTACGCCGACAAGCGCGCCGCCCTGGCCGCCATGTCCGGCGAGGAGAATCTGTGCCCCGTCTGTGAGGGGAGAATGCTCTCTTCCCGCTGGTTCGCCCAGCCCGGCCGCCGGTACATGGACCTGGCCACCTGCCCCGAGCACGGCAAGTTCCTGATCCGGGTGCGCCTGAGCGACCAGGAGGACGGCCTGACCCGGGTCAGCCGCCTGACCTACGAGGCAACCAGCGAAGCCGCCGAGGCCTACCGCCAGCGGGTGGAAAAGGCCGAGCCCGAACGCCGCTCCAGCCGCAGCCGCCGTTCCCGCCGCCGCCGCTCCGCCGCAGAGAGTGCCGCCAGCGAGAGCGCAGAATGAGCAATATCCGCCGCGCCAACCCGGCGCGGCGGTTTCTTCAAAAAAAAGATGAAATTCCCCCTTGACAATTGGAGGAAATGATGGTATCATACCATGCGTGTGGTGAACACCACCCAATGAAAACGGGCCTTTAGCTCAGTTGGTCAGAGCCTCCGGCTCATAACCGGATAGTCCCGGGTTCAAGTCCCTGAAGGCCCACCAGTTAATTCAGGCGGCAGCCTTCCAAATAAATATAGGGGTATAGCTCAATTGGTAGAGCGGCGGTCTCCAAAACCGTAGGCTCAGGGTTCAAGTCCTTGTGCCCCTGCCAGAAAACACTCAGTGATCGTGATGGTTACTGAGTGTTTTCTTGTTTTAGGGGTGGTTTTTTAGGGGAAAATGTTAGGGATAGAAAGGGGAGATGGCGTGTTTCCCTTATTGTATCCCTTTAAGGCGAATAGAGTGGGTTTGTATTCTTACCTTGTTTTGTAATAAAATGTGTGGTATATATTAATCAAAGGTTGCAAGAAAGGTGGAGAGGAATAAATATGCTATACTCGGAAATCATTAAGGACATTGAAGGGACATATGATTCTATTAGAGGCTTCTTTACGCCCGAACAATTTGGAGTATTTTTGAATATGGATTCTGATGAAATCGATGGGAATTACCAAGTTGTGTTTCATGAAAATTTCCATCATTGGCAATCTGTTTTTACCACTTATGGCCATTTGAAGTGGGGCTGTAATAGATCATTTACTAGTGAAGTGATTAATTTATGGTTAGCTGCTACCGAAAATGATAAGGGATGTAAAGGTATACCTGCTGCAAATTTGATTTGCGATGCAGATGCTAGAAAGATAGGATGTATTTCACAAATTCTGGTTCAAGATACTGCTAGAAAGGCATTAATGATTGCAGAACGACGGGTAAATGATCCATGGTTGCAAAAGATGATCCCAATCTGTATCGATGAGATTCCTCCAATTATTGAACTGAATGGGATGCGGCATCAACTGTATGGAATAGACATTTTAGAGAGTTTCGCAAAATTCCAAGAAGCAACACTTGTATATCTAGTAGAAGGGAAATCTATTCATGAAACCATAGATATTACCACTCTAAACCCAGAATACTACTCCGCACTACACTATTTCTTCAATCGCATTGGTCCGGCAAGGATTCTTGAGTTTCCTATTATTTGTGAATTGGCATTAACGACGAATCACCTTTGTATAATTAATACTGATAAAGATTGGAAATCTAATCATCCTGCTTGGCGTTTCATAAAACTCATTGATGTGATTGCAGGATATGATGAGAGTGAATGGTTACTGTATGAGGACATAGAAGCTAAATTTAGCAGTTACGTGGACCGGACACTTAAGTTATGTGCTTACGCCAGTGTTGAAGAGTGCTGGGACGAAGTGAAAAAGTATGATTCTGAAACTGGATTGAATATTCCCAATGATATGTTGCGTGCTATAGAGTTTAAGAATAAGTATCCGTGGGCACTGGCCTTTCCTTTCCTGAATACAAGTGTATATACGCAACTGAAGAGTTTCCATCCGTATTATTACATTATGTCTGACACAACGGGTTATGCGGTGGACTCGGAATCGCTAGGAAATGAAGTAATGTTTGAAAACCATTATCAAGCATTTGCTTATCAGTTGTGTGGATATATGTCAAGAAGGTGCATTGATTGCGGAAGAATTCAATGTGGGTTTTCGTATTATGGAATTAAGGGATGCCAGTACCAGCTGGACGAAACATGTGATGGGCATCTTGACCATGAATCTGAACTACCTAAGTTGGTAGTTGATGCAGAAGGGAATATTGTTGAGGGTTGCTCGTTTGAAGTGTTTTTAGGATTAATGGGTATTTCTATATCAGATTTGATGATTTCTGATATATCTAAAAAAATAGATCCAATGATGATAAAGGAACGTGTTAAGCAACTGCATCTTAAATAAATGTAGATAAATAAAAGATTCAGCAGGGATTAATTGAAATTTCCTGCTGAATCTTTAATTTTATCTATTGCCACTAATTGAACGGAAGCATTTGCTTAGGTATAAAGCTGATCATAAAACCTCTGCATCCGATCCGCAGATTCCTGCCGCATCTTCTGCGTCACATGGCCATAGACATCCAGCGTGAACTGGGCTGATGCGTGCCCCAGACTGGCCTGGACAGATTTAATGTCATCTCCGGCATAGAGGGAGGTGACGGCGAAGGTGTGTCTCAGGTCGTGGAACCGGGATTCCTCCACACCGGCACGCTTGGCCACTTTCTTGAAATGCTTGACCACAGTCCGCCGAACCAGGTGCTTTCCGAGGGCATCGGTGAACACCAGATTCCAGGGGTTCTGAAAGCATGCGCCGGCATAATCCTTTTCCGCCTGCTGCTTTTCCTTCTCCTTGCGCAGGGCATCCATGACCATCGGTGCAGGCAGAATGGTGCGGCCCTTGCCGTTTTTTGGTGTCTCCAGAAAATATTCGCCGTCCTTGCACTGAAGCTGCTGCCTGACGGTGATAACGCCGGTCTCGAAGTTTACATAATCCCAGCTCAGCCCCAGCAACTCTCCCTGGCGCATACCCGTGAAAAGGGCTGTGATGAAGAGGTTGCAGTAGTCATCCAGCTGGGCTTCCCGGAGGAGTGACTTGATCTCTTCCGGTTCCAGCGGACGGATCTCCGGCTTCACGATACGGGGCAGTTTGCAGGCATTGGTGGGATTGACGGTGATATAGTTGTTCGCCAGGGCTTGCTGGAGGGCACTGTGCAGAACACCGTGGATATTTTTGATAGACTTTGGACTTAAGCCAGCCTCGGTCAGGTTGTTGTAGAACCGCTGGATGGTATGAGTGTCCAGCGCACCCAGCTGGATGGTTCCCAATTCCGGCTTGATGTGCTTTTTCACCAGTTCAAAGTAGGTCTTCTGGGTAAGGGGCTTGGTGTGCGTCAGGTACTCCTTGAGCCAGGTGTCCATCCATGCGCCAAGTGTCATCTCACAGGGTTCCCGATAGGTGCCGGTGTCGATGGAGGCCAGAATGGTCCTGAGCTTCTGGGCTGCGGCCTTCTGGGTGGGGGCGGTGATGCTTTTCTGGACCTGCTTACCAGTCACCGGATCGAAACCCATCGAATATCGCGCCTCCCAGTAAGTATAGGTTTTCCCACTGGGATTGGTGCGTGTTTTCTTTCGGATGCTGCCGGTGCCGGCGGCAGCGCGGCGTTTTGCCATAGTGTGTCCTCCTTTCAGGAGCCCGGGCGGAAGCACCGCCCGGGCCAATGTGATGTTTAGGTGTTGGCGCAGAGGAAGTCTGCAAGGAAATTTTTGGGGATCCGGTAGGTGCGTCCGATGCGGATGCACTTGATCTGACCGGAGCGAATTAGCGCATAGGCGCAGGATGTACTGACCGTCAGAATCCGTGCGACGTCCTTCACATGAAGCAGCATAGCTTCGTCAGCGAGCATAGCGAGAACATTTTCCATAATTATTTTTCCTCCTGAATATTGTGTTTTTCTGTGCCCTGCCAGTGTGACCTGACAGGGATATTTCTTAGTTGTTGCCATTTTCCTCGATGTAAGCCTGGGCGCGCTCTAGGTCGATGACCAGCATGCGCTTGCGGTTGGGGAGACTGGACTTCTTGGTATAGAGCTTCTTGGTACCGCTGTCGCGGTTCTCGTGGCTGACTGCGATCAGCTCTGCATCTGCCAGGTGCGTGTTGAGCTGTTTTTCGGAGAGCGGAAAGATGGTGTTGAGTTTGCTGTGATACTGCCGTACCTTGGCATATGTACCGTGAGGGTCTACCCATGCGCGTCCGTCACACAGGAACCCGTCATGGACCTCTCCGACATAGAGGGAGATATCCTCTGCCAGCTTGATCTCACCGCGTTCGCAGAGACCGAAAAAAGCGGTCAGGAACATGGTACACGGGTTTGCATCCTTGCTCATGGCTTCGGAGGCGGCGATGGCGGTACGGATGGCGCTGCAGCAGCGTTGATAGAAATTCTGTGCAGTGCTGTGGTCTATTGCACCGCATTCCACGCCGTAAATGGTGAGAATCCGGGCGACCATCAGCAGGGTTTCAGCCGTGTCGATCAGCCGCAGCTCCGTGACAGTCTGATCGAATTGATGGGTGTGGTACTCCCTGCGAATCATCTCCAGAATTCGGCAGCCGTTGAGACCGGCCCAGTTGAGGAAGCGGTTCATGTGGGTGGGGATCAGATCGGGGGCATTCTGATACCGTCTGAGTCTGGATCCATCAATGTCGCCCTTGGAGATGTTGAGAACCAGACACCGAAGCAGAGAGGACTGGGTGCCCGAAGTGTCCTCGGCAGTAACAAGAGCTACGCCAGAGGGGATGAATTCCTTAGCCTTGCCGAGCTGCGTGTTGGAACGGGACTTGGACACATGATCTCCAATGTAACGAATGATCGTCTCAAGCTTCTCCCGGGTAGCCTTGGCTCGGAAATTATCCGCTGCAGGAGGAGCAAAATCATCGAAAATGCCGACGGAGGAGTTCAGTTCACCCAGCTTGATCTCCATAGCGGTCTCGGTATCGCGAAAGCTGGCGGCAGGGCTCTGGCCCTGGTCATGGAAGAGACGGAACAAAACCAGAGACATAGAGGTCTTCAATGAGCCGCTGCGGCCAGTCAAAATCGTGACAAACCGGGGCGTTTTACCGGCTTCCTGGAACAGCCGGAAGAGAGGTCCGAGATGCGCTTCCAGGACCAGAGGGATGATGAGCTCATCCTTGCTGCAGATATCCAGAAAGCCAATGGCATTATGAAAGGCCTGGGCATCCGTGACATGGTGATCGTTGGGGATGTAACGACCGGTGTCGAACACCAAATTGGAAACGGGGGGAATGGCTCCGTCGTGAACATACATCCAGGCTCCATCAAACTGCATGAAACCGGTGCGCTTGACATGGATCCGCTGGGGAAGATCCATGATCTGCTCCCGGACATAGTTGCTGATCAGCGAAGGAGCCTTCATGACGGAGGGGGTTACGGTGCAAATGGGCATCTTGGACTGGATCACCTTGACGATGTTGTCCATCTCATTCACACCCACAGTGACATGCTCGCAGATGCGACAGCAGCGGATTTCAAAGGTGTATTCCAGCCTGGGCTCTTCACGCTCCAGCTTACCGAGGATCAGCTTGCTTTCAACGGGAATGATGCGGAAATTCGTGAGACGGCACTGGCCCTTCTTGGTGATAACGATCAGACACCCCTTGGCAGGGCAGTCGGTGACGGAACCGATTTCCTTCATTTCATCTTCTTCGGGGGAGAGAATATCTTCCAGCCTGGGGCTGGTCTGCTGCGCTGCGTTGTCGGACTGGAGAAGCTTCCTGCCCAATTCAAGTGCAGCCTGGTCCTGCGCAGTCAGATTGCGGACAGGATCAGCGTACATGGTGGTGATTACGGGATTACCATCAGGCCCCATCTTGCATTCGGCGTAGCCGTCGGCATAGTGAAATCCCTCCGGGGTATTGCCGTTGGAAAACTCCTCCGCATACGCAATGGGGTGGATGGGATTTTCGGAGGTAGGATTGGTGGGATTTGTAAATGCAGGGATCTGGGCACGGGCAACAGTGCCTACGCTCATGTTGGTCAGAGGAGTGCCGGCTGCTGTACGGGGAGCGAGTGCCTCCGCCATCTCCTGATTCCAGACAGCGGTGAAGTCGGCGACATTTATGCGCTCTTCCTTCTTAATAAAGTGAGAGGTATCGAACCCTGCCTGCGGCTTTTTTCGAATGAACTGAGATTCAACCAGCTCATCAGGGAAAAAGCTGCTTTCGGAAGTGGGCCTCTGGGGAGCTGCTGCGGCGGTGTCCGGACGGGGGATCTCCTGAACAGGGGCCGGGCTGTTATGATACTCGATGGGTTGGAACATGATCGGGTGGATGTACTGGACATCATTGGAAACGGGCGGCGAAGCGTTCTGTGAACTCTGCGCTGCCAGCTCCCGGGCGAGGTGCTTTTCTCTGCGTTCTCGGGATTTGGCGCTCATATTTTTCCTCCTTGGATATTACTCAGCGGCAAGGGCGGTGGTGGCTTGCTCGGTGAGGTTATCTGTATTGTACCTTGACAGGAAAAATTTTTCATGTGACGAAGTGGAAAAATTATGATTAATAAAATGCAGTTCGTCCGATAGCGAAACAGGGTTATATAATTATATATGGATAAAAAGAAGGACCCACCATTAGGTGAGTCCTGTAGGGTTAGTTTCTGTTTATGTATCTATGAAGCCGGTTTATGCCCTTTATATTGAGTTTGATGCTGGCTTTCTTGATGTTGTTGTGGACAGTTTTGAATAGCGACTTGAACCCATCGAAGTTCATCGGTAATTTGTCGCCGTTATATTCTTTATCAAGGAAACCAGTTTCCAAATATCGCATCAGTAGAGGAATATATTTGTGATTTGGATTTGTAAAGACCACCAGATTGCCCCGAGGTGCATCGCAGATACGACCCCAGTCCAACGGTGAAATTGCAGCTTTCAGATATGTATCGATCTGATGCAAATAGGTGTCGATTTGATATGGATCGTTAGTCTTGGGGAACGACATATCGTATGTGGGGCCGAAATAGTAAGGCTGCTGGATTTTGCTGTCCGAAGCATCTGAATCCCAGAAGTAATAGGGGCGTTCAGGGGTGAAAGATGTTTTCTCAAGAAGTTGAATATGTCTGGTGGCGATCAAGGAAGAGTGCTCCAGAACTTCCTGTTCCCAAGCATCGGAATAGTTTCTCCGCCAGCGATACTTTTCGGTGGCAAAATCAAGGTTGATCTGGAAAAAGTAGTCTCTGGCAGCGGATGCACGGGCGAATGGGAAGGGGAGGCGCACGACATCATTCAGCGCTGTTTTGCAGAATTTTTTGAAAGCAGCTTCTCTGATATTTTCGTCAATTTCCAGAAGAGCGGCTGTGATCTCGGTGGTCAGGGAAATGCCGGTCAGCAATTCGTGGGCGATAAAACTCTCCAAGCCATAGTTCGCAATGGCGTTTGCTCCATGAGATTTGTCTGTCCAGATCAATGCATCTCTGCGAGGATCTTCACGCCATTTTTGGTTGTCGGAACGGGTGAAGATTTCATGGGCAAATAAATTCAGCAGGGCTGGTTCGTAGCAGCAAGAAGTTTGAAACACATAGTAGTCATAGTTGTTGATGCTTTTGGTGTGGGTTGCCGGTTGTGAAAGATATTTCGGCAGAAAGGTGAAGGTATGTTTCTTCTTTCCGTTGGAGCGATCATCATAATTCTCACATTTTTTATGAAGTGATGGGGGAACGAGAACGGTGATGTTTTTTCTGCTGTATTTTTGAAGTGTCAATGTCATGTGACGGTAAAGCAGATAGTCAAGAGATCGCATCCAGGCTGTACAGTACATGGGTTTGGTTACGATGGATTTGTCGGAGAATTGGAGTTTCAGTACATCCTGAGGATCGGCCTCGACAGGCATATTGTAATCTCCGATGAGTGGGACATATTTCGGCAAGGGAACGATGTTTGTGGGGCCGAGGGTCACATCCAGTACACTGGACCAGAAGTCATAGCAGATATCGGTCGGTCTGGAGTCATTTGATTCAGGGGTAGTCAAATTTGTATCGCTCATCTTCATCCCTCCGTCTATACCCTAAATTCCGGCGGACAAGGTGGACAATCCCGCCACCATCAGTTTATCAAGACTTTGTCCACATGTCCACCGGAAATTTGCCCGTTTGTCCTCCATGTCCACCAATTTTCGGGATATGTGAAATAGGGTTATTGCCATATATCCGATTTCGGTGGACAAGGTGGACATGCGGAAACAGCCCCGATTGTGGTGGTATAGGTGGACATGGAGGCCAGATGTCCACCATGTCCACCAGAAGTGGGGGTCATATATAGGGACAGACTGGGAATGGGCAGCACTCATCTTTATTATATATAACCATTCGGCAATCGATTTCCACAGCAGCAGATGCCGGTGTCATAGGAAAGTCCAAAAAGAAGGTTGCTATTTCCCTTCCAAGATTCTATAATATTCTTATCATTTAGACACAGGAGGGGATCCCTATGACACCGGAGCAGTTGTCCCGTGAAGCCATTGACCGGCGGCTGGAACAGGCCGGATGGGTCATCCAGGATATGGCGCAGCTCAATCTTTTTGCAGGATTGGGCGTAGCGGTGCGGGAATTCCCCACCAGCACCGGTCCGGTGGACTATGCCCTTTTTGTGGAAGGTGTGCCTGTTGGCATTGTGGAAGCCAAGAAGGACGGGGCAGGGGAGAACCTGCTGGCCGTGGAGCATCAGTCCACCCGGTATGCCCATAGCCGGTTCAAGTACCGGGGCGGTTATCGCATCCGCTTCGCCTACGAGGCCACGGGCAAGGTCACCCATTTTACTGATTATGACGATATCAACTATCGTACCCGGCGGATTTTCAGCTTCCATCAGCCCAAAGAGCTGCAGCGGCTGCTGAAGCAGCCGGACACCGTCCGCAACCGCATGAAGCGATTCCCGGAGTTCGATCCCACGGGCTTCCGTAAGTGTCAGGAGATCGCCATTGGGAAGCTGGAGCGTTCCTTTGGGGCCAACCGTCCCCGTGCGCTGGTGCAGATGGCCACGGGCGCAGGCAAGACCTTCACGGCCATCACCACGGTCTACCGGCTTCTCAAATACACCGGCGTGAACCGGGTGCTGTTTTTGGTGGACACCAAGGGCCTGGGCGAGCAGGCGGAGCGTGAATTCCTGGCCTATCGGCCTAACGGGGAGAACCGTTCTTTTTCGGAGTTGTACGGCGTGCGCCGTCTGAAATCCTCCTTCATTCCTGCCGATGCCCAGGTGTGCATCAGCACCATCCAGCGGATGTACTCCATCCTCCGTGGGGAGGAGCTGGACGAATCCACGGAGCTGGAATCCCTGGGCGGCAGTGCGTCTGACCGTCAGGCCCCCAGAGAGGTGGTCTACAACGCCAAGTATCCGCCGGAATTTTTCGATGTGATCATCATTGACGAGTGCCACCGCTCCATTTACAATGTGTGGAAGCAGGTGCTGGAATATTTCGATGCCTTCCAGATCGGCCTGACGGCCACGCCGGACAAGCGCACCCTGGGCTATTTTGACGAGAACATCGTCAGCGAATACTCCCGGGAGCAGGCCATCGTGGATGGCGTTAATGTGGGCGAGGACATTTTCCTGATCGAAACGGAAGTGAGCAAGCAGGGCGGCACCATTTTGAAGCAGATGGTGGAGTATCGCAACCGGCTGTCCCGTGAAAAGCGGTGGGCACAGCTGGATGAGGATGTGGAGTACCGCCCGACCCAGCTGGACCGGGATATCGTGAATCTGAGCCAGATCCGAACGGTGATTCGGGCGTTCCATGACAGCCTGTTCACCCAGCTTTTCCCTGGGCGCACGAATGTGCCGAAGACCCTGATCTTCGCAAAGACTGACAGCCATGCCGAGGACATCGTGCGCATTGTGCGTGAGGAATTCGGGGTGGGCAATGAATTCTGCCAGAAGATCACCTACGCCGCCGACAATCCGGAGGCGATCCTGAGCGACTTCCGCAATAATTACAATCCCCGAATCGCCGTGACGGTGGACATGATCGCCACGGGTACGGATGTGAAGCCCATCGAGTGTCTGGTGTTCATGCGTGATGTGCGGAGCCGGAACTATTTTGAGCAGATGAAGGGCCGCGGAACGCGGACCCTGAGCAAGGACGATCTGAAAAAAGTCACGCCGGATGCATCGGAGAACAAGGACCACTTCGTCATCGTGGATGCGGTGGGCGTGACCAAGTCCAAAAAATCCGAGACACGCACCCTGGAGCGCAAGCCCTCGGTGAGTTTGAAGCAGCTGATGATGGATGTGGCGTTGGGCGCACGGGACGAGGACACGCTGACCTCCCTGGCCAACCGCCTGATCCGGCTGAACAGCAAAATGTCGAATGCCGAGCGCAAGGTCTTTGCGGAGACGGTGGGCGATGGCCCCGGCGTGGTGGCGGAGCGGCTGCTGGCGGCCTTTGACGAGGATGTGCTGAGGGCGAAGGCACGGGAGCAGTTCTCCTGCGATGTGCCGACCCCGGAGCAGATGGCACAGGTGAAGAAGGCGGCCGCGGACGAGGCGGTGAAGCCCTTCCACCGTCCTGAGGTCCGGGAGTGCATCGAGAACATCCGCCGGAGCCATGACCAGCTTATGGACACGGAGAATATTGACAGGACGACCTTCGTGGGCTTTGACAGCACCCAGGGGGAGCAGGCGGACCGGGTGATCAAATCCTTCCGGGCCTTTATCGAGGAGAACCGGGACGAGATCATCGGCCTGCGCATCCTGTATCACCAGACCTACCGGGACCGTCCGATGGTCCTCTCTCAGCTGCAGGCACTGTATGAGAAGCTGAAGGCCCAGGGCGTGACGGGGGAGCGGCTGTGGGACTGCTATGCCATCCGCCGTCCGGAGGAGGCGAAGCCCCGGTCGGGAAAATTCCAGCTTGCGGATCTGATTTCGCTGGTGCGGTTTGAGATGGGCGAAAGCAAGAAGCTGATCCCCTTTGTCCAGCGGGTGGATGCCAATTACAAGGCGTGGATCTTCCGGCGCAACGCAGGCGCGGTGCATTTTAACGAGGAGCAGACCGAGTGGCTGCGGCTCATCAAGGATCATATTGCGGTAAGCTTAAGCATCGAGCCGGACGACCTGGAGCTGAGCCCCTTCGACCACAAGGGCGGCCTGGGCCGGTTCTACGAGGTGTTCGGGGAGCAGTATGAGGAGATTTTGATGGAAATGAATATTGAGTTGGTGGCATGAGAATGGCGAAACACGAAGGTAAATGTGCATTGTGTGGAAAAGAAGGCAAGCTTACTTATGAACATATTCCACCTAGGGTATCCAACAATAGTAAGCCTGTTCGACCTGTTACATTGGAAACGAGATTGAGAAGCACACCGAAATACCCGTGGGACATGAACGGAATGACTTATGTTAATATGCAACAGGGTATGGGGCTATACTCCTTGTGCTCTTCCTGCAATAGCATGACGGGTGCGAATTATGGAAACGCATACAACGATTTTGCACAAAAGGCAATGGTACTGCTATCTGCGCCAATCGGGGAAGAGTATCATAGTGTGGGATTTGATGGACTTTATCCGCTCCGTATTATTAAACAGATACTAGCGATGTTTTGCTCGGTGAATCCAGAGGTAGCAATCGATGATCTACGTGAATTTGTCCTGGATAAAGAAGCGGTAGGCATCGATACATCACGATATAAGGTCTGTATGTATTTTACTCGTACTGGATCTAAAAGATATAATGGCCTTGGTGCAATGATTGATGGAAGCGGTAATATCTTGCTTTTTAGTGAAATAACATTCGCACCGTTTGGGTTCTTGCTGTACATTGATCCTCCAGCAAATGCACAATTGGCTGGTTTCGATGTTACTTCTTTTGCCGATCATACATACGATGATATTTGTTCAGTGAAAATGCCACTAGATATTCGTGAGGTCAACAATTGGTTGCCACATGATTATCGCACAAAAGCTGAAATTACAGCAGATGTGGACAGCGCAGAAAAAACTCTGGATGGACTGAGAGGGAACAAAAATAATGAATAATGAATGGCGTTATGTACCGCTCAGTGAGGCAGTCGATGTTCTGGATACTCTCCGGAAACCTATAAACAGCAAAGAGCGTGTGGCCAGAATTGAAGGTAAGGCGCAATCCGAATTGTATCCATACTATGGAGCAACCGGACAGGTAGGATTTATTGATGATTACATTACAGACGGAGAATATGTTCTCCTTGGTGAGGATGGAGCACCGTTTCTGAACTCCTTTGCAAACAAGGCTTATGTAATCTCAGGAAAGGCATGGGTCAATAATCATGCTCATGTACTTCGTTCTAAAGGGAGTAATAAATTCCTTTGCTATTATCTGAATTACTTCAATTACAAGGGATATGTGTCTGGTACAACCAGATTGAAGCTGACACAGGCTCAGATGAAAACGATTCCTGTACCTGTTTTGTCGTTGGACGAACAGGAGCGCATCGTTGCCCGAATCGAGGAACTGTTCTCCGAGCTGGACAACGGTGTGGAAACCCTGCGGAAGACAAAACAGCAGTTGGCGGTGTACCGGCAGGCGGTAGTTAAGTCCGTGCTAGATACTTACTGCAACAATGTAAAGACAACAAAAATCGGTGATGTATGCCATGATGTCAAGGTTGGTATTGTGATCAAACCGACCCAGTATTATGTGCAGAGCGGTGGTGTAAGGGCATTCCGCAATGCCAATGTACGCAGAAATTACATTGAGGATGACGATTGGGCAATGATTTCTCTGGAGGGGCATCAGAAAAATGCCCGGAGTGAGGTCCATGCCGGTGATGTGCTGATTGCCCGTTCCGGTGTGAATCTTGGTATGGCTTCCGCCGTTCCAGAGCAGTATGATGGATACAATGCTATCGATGTGGTCATTGCTGTTCCCAAGCAGGAGCTGATCCTGCCCAGATATTTGGCCTATTATACCAATTCACCTTACGGTATCAGCAGTGTAAAGCGAAATCAACGGGGTGTGGCACAAGGCCATCTTAATATAACCGTCTACGGAAAATTGCCCATTATGTTGCCGGAGATCAAGGTGCAGGAAACCATCATTCGAGAAATCGATGCAAGACTATCTGCGTGCGACAGCACCGAGAAAACCGTCGATACCGCACTCCAACAGGCCGAAGCCATGCGGCAGAGTATTTTGAAGAAGGCTTTTGAGGGAAATCATATTACTAAATAAAAAAAGTAGGTGAAAATATGGCAGTAAAGAAAGAAGTCCAGGATGAAAAGAAGATAGAAATTGCTCTGGAAATGATGAAATTCTACCAAGAAGAATTTATGTATCGGCATAAACATTTTTGGGACTTGACCGTTAAATTCTTTGTCTTATTTGTGGTTGTTTCGACATTGCCGATTATCAGTGGTGTTTTAGGTGTTGAGGTAAAGGATGTATCTACCGAGAATCTAATCTTCTTTCCCTTGATGGGATTAATAATTGCTTTCTTAGGTCGGTATATTCTTTTGAAGGAAGTAAAATTTATGGGTGCGGCGAATAAAGCAAAATACCGTATAAACGAGAAGTATTTGCCCCCCAAATACCAATATGAGTTTTTTGATAAGGAAAATTTGAATTCAGATAAAAAAAGATTCTCCGCTGTGTTTCCTAATGTCATGTTCATTTTTGAACTGTTGATAGCAGGGTGTGTGGTGTTAATGATGTATTTATGAGATTAGAACATATTCAAAATAGTGAAGGAGAAGCGTAATGCCCGAACAAACCACCTCCATTATCTCCAAGGTCTGGGGCCTGTGCAATCCCCTCCGGGATGACGGCGTTTCCTATGGAGATTATCTGGAGCAGCTTACTTACCTCATCTTTCTGAAAATGTCCGATGAGTACTCCAGACCCCCTTATAAAAAAGAAACCGGCATCCCCACCGGCTTCGGCTGGCAGGATATGAATACCCTCCGGGGAGCCGAGCTGGAGGAGCAGTACAAGGCCACCCTGGAAAAGCTGGGCCAGCAGAGCGGTCTGCTGGGTCAGATCTTCAAGCAGGCCACCAACAAAATCAGCAACGCCGCCATCCTCTACCGGGTGGTGCAGATGATCGACAAGGAAAAGTGGGTCTCCATGTCCTCCGATGTCAAGGGCGAGATCTACGAGGGCCTCCTCCAGAAAAACGCAGAGGATATCAAGTCCGGTGCCGGTCAGTACTTCACCCCCCGGCCCCTCATCAAGGCCATGGTCAAGTGCCTGCGCCCCCAGCCCGGAAAGACCATCGCAGACCCCTGCTGCGGCAGCGGCGGCTTCTTCCTGGCGGCTCAGGAGTTCCTCACCGACCCCAACAACTTCACCCTGACCCGTGACCAGAAGCTCTTCCTGAAAAACGAGACCTTCCACGGCAACGAGCTGGTCCGCACCACCTTCAAGATGGCCCTGATGAACCTGTACCTGCACAACATCGGTGACATCTACGGCAATGTCCCCGTCACCCTGGGCGATGCCCTGCTCACCGACCCCGGCTACCGTGTGGACTATGTGCTGACCAATCCGCCCTTCGGCAAAAAATCCTCCATCTCCGTCACCAATGAGGAGGGCGAGGAGGAGGACGAGGAGCTGGTCTACAACCGCCAGGACTTCTGGACCACCAGCTCCAATAAGCAGCTCAACTTCCTCCAGCACATCAACACCATCCTCAAGGCCGACGGCCATGCCGCCGTGGTCGTGCCGGACAATGTCCTCTTCGAGGGCGGAGCCGGTGAGATCATCCGCAAAAAGCTGCTGGAGACCACCGATCTGCACACCATCCTACGGCTGCCCACCGGCATCTTCTACAAGCCCGGTGTCAAGGCCAATGTCATCTTCTACGATAAGAAGCCTGCCAGCCCCGACATGCAGACCAGGGAGATCTGGGTCTACGATTTCCGTACCAACATCCACTTTACCTTGAAGCAGCACCCCATGACCGATGCCGACCTGGAGGACTTCATCCGCTGCTACAACCCCGAAAACCGCCACGACCGCCACGAAACCTGGTCCGAGGAAAACCCTGACGGCCGCTGGCGCAAATTCACCGTGGACGAGATCCTCAAGCGTGACAAGACCAGCCTCGACATCTTCTGGATCAAGGACAAGTCCCTGGCCGACCTGGACAGCCTCCCCGATCCCGATGTCCTGGCTGCGGATATCATTGAGAATCTGCAGTCTGCGATGGATAGCTTTAAGGAATTGATGGAAGCGTTGGAGAAATGAACAGAATCGCCGCCTCTGCAAAGAGGCGGCTTTTTTCTGCCCGGTTGGTTTACATTTCGACCGATTATCGATATAATAAAGAAAAATCCGACCATTTTCGGAGGCGATGATATGGGATATGCAACTGAAAGACGATTAGAGGATATTGCGCCACTGTTGGAGCGGCTTGACCGGGGAGAGACTCTGTCCGGAGAGGAGCAGGCGGAACTGGCGGCAATTAGAGTACTAAACGCGAATTACTATAAAAAACAAATTCCCGAATCAATAGGAACATTATCTGCACTTGAGCATTTGTATATGCAGCATAGTAATATCAACGATTTAAGCCCTTTGTCTGGAATGAATTCGTTGAAATCATTAAGTCTGCAATTGTCATTAGTTAGTGATTTGAAGCCGTTATCTAAGTTAAGCAAACTCGAAAGCTTGGGGCTGCAATATTTATCGATTTCGGACTTGCAACCACTAGCCAATCTTAATCATCTGACGGACTTACATTTATCAAGATCGTCAGTCAAAGATCTTGAGCCACTATCAAATCTTACTTCATTGCAGTTATTAACACTTGTGGGTACACCTGTATGTGACTTGGCTCCATTGTATAAACTGGTTAATCTTAAATGCTTGACTATATCGGAAACACAAGTCGTTGACCTTTCTCCACTATGCAATATGAATGAATTAGTGATTCTAGAGATGAGTCGAACGAAGATAAGTGACTTAACACCATTGTCCAAACTTAAGGCTCTTCAAAAGATAGATGTGAGTTTTTCATTGGTTAGGGATTTGTCGCCTATATGCCAATTGCCGAGTATCAGAAAAGTAAATGCATGTTATTGCGACCTTATAGGAATACCTGAAGCTTTGTATAGATGTTGTGAAAAGATAGTTTTTGGTTGGAGCAATACGAATGGTAATTACATTCATCTGACTGGGGCTAAACTTTCCGTACAGCCTGTTGATATATTTCAGGAAAACGAGGAAGTCATATGGTCGTATTATAATGCGTCAAAGGTTTCTGTTCGAGAGTCTAAAGTCATCTTCCTTGGCGACGGCGGCGCAGGTAAGACCCACACCATCAAGCGCATCCTGAACAAAGGCAATGATGACAACATCGGTACAGATGTCACTTTGGGCATCAGCATCAATTCTTATCCGGCAGAGGGCAAGAACGGCAAATTCGATATTAACTTCTGGGATTTCGGCGGGCAGGAGAACATGCACGCCATGCACCGCTGCTTCCTGACGGAGCGGACGCTGTATGTGGTGGTCATCAATAACCGCTGGGACCTGGACCAGCAGGCCCGGTACTGGCTGGACAATATCCATAGCTTCGCTCCCGATTCCCCGGTGATCCTGGCGGTGAACCTCTGGGAGGGCATCCACAAGTACGGCCTGGACACCAATCGGCTCCACCGGGACTATCCCAATCTGGTGGAGGTCCAGCCCTATGCGGCAAAGGGTGCGGACAACGGAAACTTCACGGCCCTGACCAACCTGATCGTGGAGCAGGCGGAGAAGCTGGACAGCTGCGCCATGGAGCTGCCTGTGGAATGGGCGGCCATCCGGAAGGAGTTGATCGATAAAGCGGATTCCGATGAATGGTACATGGATCGGGAGAGTTTCCATGAGATCTGCGAAAAGCACGGCCTGGGGGAGGATCAGAGCAGCATTCGCTCCTGGCTCCTGGAGTGGTTCAACGATCTGGGCATCTGCTTCAGCTATCACCGGGACAAGCAGACCAAGGAAGAATTGGGAACCTACAAGGTCCTCAATCCCAAATGGCTCACCAGTGCCATCTATATTCTGCTGAATCATGCCGATCTTGATGTTGACAACGGCTGCATTACCCACAGCGAAATCCGCAAAACCCTGAAGCATCCCCTGGATGATGAGGAGCTGAACCGAAAGGATCAGTGTGACTATATCCTGCCGAATGTGAAATACAGTCCGCAGGAGTGCGAGTATATCCTTCAGGTTATGCGCAAATTTGGCCTTTCGTATCAGATTGTGGGCAAAAAGAAGGAGTTTATCCCGGCCCTCTGCGACAGCCAGATGCCCAAGGATCTGCATCCGACCGGCTGGGAAACGCCCATCTCCTATGAGTTCCGCTACAGCTTCCTGCCCGATAGTGTGGTCCAGCGGATGATGATCCGGCTGTACGGATCCAAGCCATTTACCAAGCTTTGGCGCAGGGGCTTCCGCTTTGACGAGCCGGACCATGGTCTGATCACCGTGGTGGATGCCGGCGGTCCCAACGACATCCTGCGCATCGATGTCTACTCCGACAAGGAGAATAAGGGCCGGGATGTGATGATGGGTCTGATCACCAACATCGCCGCCGTCAATGCCGAGCTGAACCTGAAGCCGGAGCAGTACATCATCGTCCATGCGGACCGGGGAGAGATTGCCACATCTGCCGACATGATCCTCCAGGCCAAGGAGAAGGGGTATACGAATCTCCCCCTGTACAGCAAGGAAAACGGTCTGGTGGAGAAGAATGTGGATGAGATTTTGGGTTGCACCTATGGCAGGCAGATCATCGAGGCTGCCCAGTTGGTGGCAAAGGACGACCGCCGCAGACTCAGCGAGGCGGTTCCCCAGATCATCAACAATTACTATGTCTACGGCAATATCTATAACAGCAGCACTCCCGATGGCCTGCTGGACCTGCTGGAACGAATGGCGGAGCAGAATGTCCAGGTCAGCCGCGGCTTCATCGACTATCTGCTGGAGCAGATTGAGGGTACGGAGGACGAAAATGCGAAAAAGCTGGCAGATGATCTGAAAAAGGAAAAGGGCGAGGGCTTCCTGAAGAAGCTCAGCAAGGGCATCAAGGCCCTGCCCGGTCTGGCAACCGGTGCCAAGACTCTTGTGACCGATGGAAAGGCTGCATACGATGCGGCGAAGCCCATCATCGATGCTGTGAAGCTGGCCCTGCTGACCCAGGGTCCCCAGATCGCCGAGGGGGCGATGGAATTCTTCAACCTCCTGCCTCCGGGTTAATAGTAGGGAGCGTCATAAAGCAATTTTTCATCGCTCATTTCATCAATCATCAACGGTTGAGAAATGAGCGATGATTTGCTTTTGTATTAGTGAACTGCGAATGATGTACAATGCGAATTGGCCCCAGAGCGTTCAGGCTCTGGGGCGATTTTAGTTCAGTTTGGACTGTTCCAGGATGTATTCGATAACGGATTTCTTCGGGATGCGCCACAGTCTTCCGTTTCGGTAGGCTTTGAGCTTGCCGGACTGTAGGAGATCGTACAGGGCGTTATAGCCGATGCGCAGTGCTTCGCAGGCTTCATCCGTTGTCAGAATATCAGGATATTCACTTAGCATTGAGGCACCTCCTGCATAGGCATAGGGGGCTGATTACGGGGACAGAATGCCGGATCAAGTTTGCAGTTGCGGCACAAGCAGTGGGGGACTCTGAGACGGTATGTACGCTTTTTACTGGGCGGTGTGAACAAGTCCATCTGGTTTGCCTGCATGATGACAGCCAGCTCTGTGCGCTGCAGGAGGATGGCTATGGCTGTAATGCCGGTACCGTTGTCAAAGAGAGACTGTAGATACTGCCGTTCTTCCTCGGACCAGAATTCGCCCTCACGATCCATTTTATCTCCTTTGTTCCTCATAATGATCACGGACTGACGAAATTGATCTTCATTGATCGTCATATATGATTTCTCCTTTCAATTTTGTATTTACCATAATGTTCGTTCATTGATAGGAAAGTACAAAAAAGAAAGGGTAAGTCGCATGCCCTCCGGAAAGCTCCGGAGGGCCGATCATGCGGTTATGTATCGAGGTCGTCCCACTGGCAGCCCATAACCCAGCGAAGGGCAACCATTTTTCCGGTCAGCATGCCCCATTCAAAGTCCGTGTAGGGGCCGAGGTTATGGCGGCCATACTTTTCCTCAATCTCCTTTGCTGCTTCCAACGCACGGGCCCAGACTTCGGGGTTGCAGTGTTCCTGACCGTGTTCAATGCGGTAACGCATTGCCTTGTGCCGTTCGTGCCAGACCTTGTCATCGAATAATTTTGCCATGTACTGGATCTGCTCATAAGTGCGCGGTGATAGGGTTACATCGTTCCAGGGGTCGGGATCACGGGGAGTGCGGAAGGGGAATCTGAAGTCGGAACGATTTACGGTAAGGAGTCCCATCGCAAGGCCTTTCAGAATAATGTCAGATTCAGCCCTCTTCATGACACAGGCGATGTCATGAATTGAACCATCCATGCCGATGAGGTTCATCAGAAGATATTTGTCATTGTCGGTCCAGGGTCTTGTTTGATTGGTGTTAGTCTTTTTACTCATGATAATAACCTCCATTTGTTTTTGGTTACCATCATGTTGGGTAATG
>JBGVNV010000039.1:0-31323 GCA_045125955.1 Faecousia sp. | reverse complement strand
CCGGCGGCTCCCAGCGTGAGGACAACTACGAGATTCTGGAGAACCGTATCCGCGAGCTGGGCATGAACCCCGCCGACTACGACTTCTACATGGATCTGCGCAAGTACGGCTCCGCCCGTCACGCAGGCTTCGGCCTGGGCTTCGAGCGCATGGTCATGTACATGACCGGCATCGGCAACATCCGTGACGCCATCCCCTTCCCCAGAACCGTCAACAACTGCGAGCTCTAATTCACACAAAATGGCCGGACGGCGTTGCCGTCCGGCTTTTCAGCTTTTCAGGGAACCCCAAGCCTCCCCTGTTTGGCGTCAGCCGAATGGGGGAGGTAGCCCGGCATAGCCGGGTCGGAGGGGGAAGCCCCCTCAGTCGGCTAATGCCGACAGCTCCCCCATCCCTTACGGGTCAGGGGAGCCTTGAAGATGCTTTTTCATATACAAAACACGTCATTCCTCAAAAATCCGGAATAAACTGAGCATCCGCCGCTTCTTCCTCCTGGACGAATCCCTCGAGACCGTTCAGATACATCCAGCTGAGCACCGCGTCATATTCCTCGTCGGTGATCCGTCGGTCAAAGGGAGGCATATTCGCGGTCGCGTCCATGGGGGTATACTGGCGCATAAGGCTCACGAGAATTTCGCCGGGGCGGAAATGATCCCCCAGCCAGTCCAGGCAGCGCAGGGAATTTTCCACCTGCCCCGGCAGGATCAGGTGCCGCACCACCGTGCCGCGCACCAGCTTTTCCCCCTCCCACTGGGGCGCACCCGTCTGGCGCACCATTTCCTTCAACGCCAGACGCGCCATGGAGAAATAATTTCCCGCCCCGGACAGGGACTGCGCCAATTCTGCATCGCTGTACTTGAGGTCGGGCAGGTAGATGTCCACCTTCCCGGTCAGCGCCTTCAGGGTCTCCACCCGCTCGTAGCCGCCGCAGTTGTAGATGACGGGCACAGGCAGCTTCGGCTCCAGGGCGAGCAGGATGGTGGGCAGGTAATGGGTGGGGGTCACCAGGTCGATGTTCTCCGCACCGGCAGCGATCAGCTCCTCCATGACCGCGCGGAGCTGTGCGGAGTCCATGGGCATGCCCACCGCTTTCTGAGAAATCGCCCGGTTCTGGCAGTACACGCAGCCCAATGTGCAGCCGCCGAAGAAGATCGCGCCGCTCTTGCCATTCGGGGACAGCACCGGCTCCTCCCACTGGTGGAGCATGGTCTTGGCAACCAACGCTGCATCCGGCGCGCCGCACCAGCCTTTTTCCCCTGCCGTCCGGTCCACCCCGCACCGCCGGGGACAGAGCGCACAATTCCGATAATCCATAGGTCCCTCCCGTTGTCGTTTTCCCGTATTTTATCACGCCCACAGCCATTGCGCAACGGGCGATTTTGTGGTATGATAAATTTTAAGAATCAAAAGGAGGCAATTGTATGCTGATCCGCAGAGCCATCGCTGCCGACATTCCCGATCTTCTGCGCCTTCTGGTGCAGGTCTGCAATGTCCACCAGGCCATCCGGCCGGACATTTTCAAGCGGGATGGCGTGAAATATACCGAATCCGATTTGACCAAATTACTCTCTGATGACACCCGCCCCGTCTGGTGCGCCGTGGAGGACGGCAAGTTCCTGGGCTACTGCTTCTGCCAGTGGGAGGAGATGCCAGACAGCTCCGTGGGCTTTGCCCGGAAAGAGCTGTACATCGACGACCTGTGCGTGGACGAAGCCGCCCGGGGCAAGGGCGTGGCAACGGCCCTGTTCCGCTTTGTCACCGACACCGCCAAGGCCCAGGGTGCCACATTCATCACCTTAAATGTCTGGGAGGGCAATTCCGCCCTCCAATTCTATGAAAAAATGGGCATGAAGCCCCGGAAGGTCTTCATGGACCTTCCCCTGGAGGACACAAAATGCTGAACAAAAACCAAATCTACACCGCCGAGATCGTGGACTACACTTCCGAGGGCCAGGGCGTGGCCAAGATCGAGGGCTGCGCCGTCTTCGTGCCCAACGCCATCGCGGGCGAAATCTGCGAAATTCGCATTGAAAAGGCCCAGAAGACCTGGGCTGCGGGCAAAATCGTGAAAATTCTGGAGAAGTCCCCCCACCGCATCAACCGGGCCTGCCCCGTGGCGAAGCTCTGCGGCGGCTGCAACTTCCACCACATGGACTACGAGGAAGAATCCCGCCTGAAGATGGAGCGGGTCCGCACCTGCCTGAACCGCATGGCGGGTGAAAGCTTGGAGTCCATCCCCATGAACCCCGCCCCGGACACCACCTGCTATCGCAACAAGGCCCAGTATCCCGTGGCCCAGCACAAGGGCCGCGCCTACGCGGGCTTCTTCAAGGCGGGCACCCATCAGGTCATCGAAAACGACCGCTGCCTGATCCTGCCAAAAGAAGCCGACCGGGTGAAAGAGCTGGTCATCGACTGGATGAACCAGTACCGCATCACCGTCTATGACGAGGTGGCCCACAAGGGGCTCATCCGCCACATCTATGTCCGCCGGGGTGCCGTTTCCGGACAGGTGCTGGTGTGCCTGGTGGCCAACGGCCGCAAGCTCAATCGCATCCCGGAGCTGATCGAGCGGCTGAAAACCGTCCCCGGCTTCGCCACCTTAGTCCTCTCCGTCAACACCCGCCCCGGCAACGCCATCCTGGGCGATGAATTCATCACCCTCTACGGCCCCGGCTGGATTGAGGACACCCTCTGCGGCCTTACCTTCCGTCTCTCCCCCCGGTCCTTCTACCAGATCAATCACGACCAGACGGAAAAGCTCTATGCCGCCGCCATTGAAGCCGCCGGGATCACCAAAGAGGACACCGTTCTCGACCTCTACTGCGGCGTCGGCACCATTACCCTGGCCATGTCCCGCGCTGCGGGCAAGGTCATCGGCGTGGAGGTCATCCCCCAGGCCGTGGAGGATGCCAAGGACAACGCCAAGCGAAACGGCATCGAAAACGCCGAATTTCTCTGCGCCGACGCCGGTGCCGCCGCCCTGGAGCTGGAAAAACAGGGCATCAAGGCCGATGTGGTGGTGGTGGACCCGCCCCGCAAGGGCCTGAACGCCGATGCCATCGAAGCCATCGCCCGCTTCGCCCCCAGAAGACTGGTCTACGTCTCCTGCGACCCCGCCACCCTGGCAAGAGATGTGGCTCTGCTGAAAGAAAAGGGCTTCAAGCTCCAAAACGCCCAGGCCTTCGACCTGTTCCCCAGATGTGCCCATGTGGAGACTGTGGTAACTTTGTCCAAACTCGCAGACACACATATCGAGTTGGAGATTGATCCGTTGGAGCTGGAAACCGTTGTTGACCGCGTCTCCCCCACCTACTCTCAAATCAAGGAGTATGTGGTGGAGCATTACGGCTTCAAGGTCAGCACCCTGTATATCGCCCAGGTCAAGCGGAAGCTGGGTCTGCCCCTCCGTGAGAACTACAATCTGTCCAAGGGTGACAACATCGTCCCCCAGGTTCCCCCTGCCAAGGAAGCTGCCATCACGGAAGCCCTTCGGTATTTCAATGCAATCGATTGACCCATCAGAAAAGCGTGTGCCAAACTCGGCACACGCTTTTTGTCGTAAAATGGAATATTCTTCTCCCCCGTTATCTATAATGCAACATCACTACTTAACGGTAAGGAGACAGAGATATGGACAACATCAGTATCTACATCACGAACCTGGGCAAGTATAACGAGGGCTATCTCATGGGCGAGTGGGTAAAACTGCCCGTCCCTGCGGACAAGCTCGACGAAGTGCTGGAGCGCATCGGCATCGATGGCGAATACGAAGAGTATTTCATCACGGACTACGAAGCATCCTTCGCCAATCTGAACCTGAGCGAATACACCAGCATCGAAGCCCTGAACAGCTTCGCTGAACGGCTGGACGAGATGGAAAGCTGGGAGGTGGAGAAGCTGGCCGCCGTGCTGGAATACGAAACCGTCAGCTCTATCACTGACATCATGGACATCATCGACCACCTGGACGATTTCGACATCTTAGCCGATGTCGAGGATGACGAGGGTCTGGGGCGATACTATGCCGAGGAGTTTTGCACGCTGGAAGCCGTCCCCGAACACCTGCGGAGATATTTCGACTACGAAGCCTATGGTCGGGACATTCGGCTGGAGTCTGTCGGGTGCTATACCTCTTACGGCTATGTCATGGACAATCGCTGACACAAAGGCCACCGAGTTTTGCTCGGTGGCCTTTGTGCATATCAGGTCTTTATAGCGAATGAAATTCACGCTCAATCTGGTCGAACACTTCTCTTGTATTTTCCCGAATAGCAACACTTACGCCCTCAACTATGGCCTCTACAAGCTCATAGATGTAGTCATCATTGATGTAGTATTTAAGGTCTGGGTTCTTCTCGACATGGTACATGATAATTTCTTTAATCCTTGATTGATCTAAACCATAATCCATAGCTCATTCCTCATACGATGCGTTAACCTGCTTAATCATGACCGCCAAAAGTTTTATCGCCTGTTCTTCGGTTTCCAACCATGATTGATAGACACGGTTCAGTTCATTGATGCTTTCGCATTTCCAACATTCATCCACGATTATTTTGCTAATACGATGTCGTTCAACATTATTCAATTCTTTTGCAGGTGATAGGAAATCGCTATATTCTTCAGATACTTTATCAACAGAATGTGTCATGATATGTTCGAGAGCGCATTCAGCAATGTTACCGATAGTACATCCCGCACCTACTTCACGCTGTAGCACACAATCAAAAACTGCATTAATTGAAATACAGGAATTGTCATAATGTTGCTGGAATGATTGAACCTCATCCACCAGTTTATCCATCAGTTTTGTAAGTTTTCGTGGTGTTTCTAAATATCGGGAATCTGCTTTAATTCGACCCCAAACAGCAAATTGGGGATGGGGTATAATAGTTTGTACGCCTTTTTGAAACTGGATAATACTAGGATAAGGGTTTTGTTTCAGAATGTCATAGTGAATTTCAACCAGCTCGTCATACAAAGGTTTGTAGATTGTATTCTTGCGGCGAATTTGGTTTTGCGCTTTGATTTGCTGTTTGCTGACAGTGACAGAACCCAATAACGAGAAAACGCCACCAAGAACGGCACCAAGCAAGGTTCCCAATAAGCCAACCATGGTCGTGTCTTTGTAGACTTCCTTAACAAAATTCCAGTTCAACAAGGTAAATCTATATACCAAAAAGCAGAATAAACCACATGCTGTGATGTAGGCAAGCAATTTAAACTTAGCGAAAATAGTCTTTCCACCCTCAATAAGCAAATTGCCAAACCAGGTCAATTTATTCCATTGGTAGCTACATTTACTTTTTAACTCCAACATCTTTGGACTGCTCAAATAGTTTTTCTTTGATGTTACAAAATTATCATAGATATTCTTCAGTCTACGAAATAAACCCTTATATTTTATACTTATCACCTCATTTAGTAAGTTCTTGATACATCTTCATCAATTCAGCCACGCACTCTGTCTCGGTGTTGAGCTTGCCCCAGAAGCCGTAGGCCTGCATGACGGCTTTGTCGTTCTGCTGGTGGGCCTTGCGGAGTTCAGGTGGCATGGTGACTTCATCGTAGAGGTCGGCCAGACTGCAATCGGGATAGAGGGCACGGGCATCCAGGATCGCCTGTGCGGTCTGCTCGATTTTGGCTTTCTGGGCCTCGGTGGGAGTGGGCCAGGGGAAGTTGTTATACACGATTGCACCTGAATAGCGATAGTCACTTTTCAGTCTTCCACAAACAGCACGCATCCACGCATTATGAACATTAGACACCAAAATGCCAAAATGAAAAAGAGTAGCATCAGGAACAATAGAAACCGTATTGCTTGCAATTATGCTTTTGTCCATGAAGCCGATAGGAACATATTTGCGGCGTTCGGAGGATACTTCAGGTATGCACAAATAGTTGCTCTCGGTTTGAGGAGAAGAGAAGAAGAGATATGGTTTATCAGCCAAAGCTCGTGTGGGAGCTGCACTACTTTGTAAGCGCATTTCTCGAACAGCATCCAGCCGTCTCCTGATTTCAGAATTCTTTCGATATATTGCGGGGGAAACATTTTTAAGCCAAAGACAATAACGGATCACATCATTATTGATAAAGTCTTTTGCACCAACATATCTGCGAACACAGCACCGAAGGCTTGGATCAGTAGATAACAGATTTTTGCACTCTTCCTCCGACAGAATGAGGTTTCCACCATCGCTAGGCTTGTTGCCATATGTGATTTTGGGAACATTACAAATGGCAGAGTTTCTGCTTTCAATGAATACATTCGGTGCATCCAACAAATAGGCATTGATGTTATTTGCCAACTGCATTCTATCCGTCATGTATAGATATTTAGGCTTCTTGGTGTCACCCATGCTAAAACCAATAATAACACAATGAACATGAGCTTTAGCACTGGCTTCACTATCCCATCTGAATGTCCGATGGGCGAAATCAATGTGAATACCGTACTCCTTGAACAACTTCTCCCACAGAGGCGCAACCTGTTCGCCCTGGGTGATACTGTTTGTGGAAACAAAAGCAACGGCCACATTGGTGTTCTGAATATAACTGCTAGCTTTATAATACCATGCACCAACATAATCAATGCTATTGACACGCTTGCCCTTACCAAAGATTGCGACAGCTTCAGCTTTCTGCTCCTTGGTCATCATGGAAGCTCCCACAAACGGAGGGTTTCCCATAATATAGTTCAGCTTGTCCTTGGGGACAACACTCTCCCAATCAAGGCCAAGGGCGTTGCCCTCCACGATGTTGGCATAGCTGGTCAGGGGCAGGAAGTCCAGGTGCATATGCACGATTTCTTCCGTCTCCTTCATCATCTGGCTCTCAGCGATCCAGAGGGCGGTCTTGGCAACGGTCACGGCGAAATCGTTGATTTCAATGCCGTAGAACTGACCAATGCTGACCTGAATGGGGTTGAAGTCGGCACTGTCGCCCAGAATGATCTGGTCGCCCAGGCGGAGCATGACAGCCTTGTTTTCCAGTCTTCTCAGAGACAGGTAAGTTTCCGTCAGGAAGTTGCCAGAGCCACACGCAGGGTCCAGGAAGGTCAGGGAAGCCAATTTCTTCTGGAACTCGTCCAGCTTGCGGTCACGGGTCTTCTTCACGGCAATACCCTCGATACCGTCCAGCTCGGCGGTCAGCTCGTCAAAGAACAGCGGGTCGATGACCTTATGGATGTTCTCGATAGAGGTATAGTGCATACCACCGCTACGTCGGGTTTCTGGGTTCAGGGTGCTTTCAAAGACGGCACCGAAAATGGTGGGGCTGATAGAAGACCAGTTGAAGTCCTCGCTGGCCTTGCTCAGAAGAAGCTCCACGATTTCCTCATTGAAACGGGGGATGATGATGTTCTCGTCAGCGAACAGGCCACCGTTGACATAGGGGAACACAGCCAGGTCTTCGTCCATGTAGGGATCACGGTCGGCAGTCTTGGTGTCCAGCACTCGGAACAGGTCGATCAGAGCCTTGCGGACATTCTTCGGCTGGAAGCCACGCAGGTAGTCGTGGAACATATTGGGAGCACCAAAAATGCCAGCATCCTCGGCATACAGGCAGAAGACCAGACGGACACAGAGCATATTCAGGCTCTTCAGCTCCTCCTCACTGGCAGGGCTGTTATACTGCTTCAGCAGAGCATCGTAGAGCTTGCCCACCAAATCGCCAGCCTGCAAGGAAATCTCCATTTCCTTGCGGATACGCTCACTGCCCGTATCCACCAGGAATTTCAGACGATGGATCTCCCGTTCCAAGTCGGCCAGAGGAATGACCTCGGCGGTGTCGTTGGGACGGTTCATGTCGTGGATGTGGAACTCGGAGAAGTTACACACGATGATCCAACGGGGGTTCTGGTTGTGGGGCAGATAGCCAGCATACCGTCTGGCCTGCTGGAAGGGGGTAAGCTTAACTCCATCAGATTGCGGTATACCTTTACGAAGGTCAATGCCCAAGCTTTTCTGCTCAATCAGAACATGGGTGTCTTCCATGTATGCGTCAATGAAGCTGGTGTGGTCCAGCTTCACAGGGACTTCAAACTTGATGTGGTCTTCGGGCTTCTCCACACCGAAGACATCACGCAGGAAAGTCAGCCAGAAAGTCTGGGTATCCTGCTTCTCGTCACCACGGCCAGTCCAGGTCTTCACGAACTGGCGAACGGCCTGCTTCTGTTCAACATCAGTCATTGGGGTTCCTCCTTTGAGGTCATTTGGTTTATTCTAGCACAAATTTTTGAAAAATGGAATATTTTTTGGAGGGCTATCTATAATATAGTATGCAGGGCAAAACCTGCATGAGGTTCTGTCGAAACATCCTTACCGATGACAGGCGTATGAACTTACAACTACTCAGGCGAGAACTTAGACAGGCGAGATTTTTCCACTCGGAGATATTTTACATAGGCTCAGTCCCAGACCATTTTTCGGTCTGGGACTGTTTTTGTCGAAATGGAATATTTTTTGGAACACTATCTATAATGAAATTATAGAACAAAGGCGTGTTCCGAAAAATGGGGCACATCTTCGACAGTTGAAATCATACAAGCGGTTCTTGTGAGAGCAGGAACCAAAAGGCAGAATTTTACGAAGGAGGGAATTTGTGCTTCTGGGTCGCAGAAGCAGTCACGACCAGACGAGCTGAGAGGTTCGGCTGGGAGTATCGTTCAGAGGATTGGCAATCCGATGAACGATTTGGCAAATGTACGAATGTAGGAAAATGATGACGCTTTGGGACAGGCTCTTGCGAGGGCCTGCGATAAAGGTTATACCGTGAGGTATAACCAGTTATCGCCCCAAAATCGACATCGCACACTCAGGGATCACCACGGCAACGGTGATTGCCAAATGCTTTAGGCTTTGCGCTGGAACAAAGCTGCCGCCAATCTGAACATATGGGAAGTATGGGGAACTTCTAAAACACCCAATCTACGAAGAAAGGAGATACAGCATGGCAAGAGCAAAAAGCATCCGTTTCCAGATGAAAACTCGTCTGGGCGAAATGGAACACTACGGACACAGCAAACACGCAGACCAGGAACGAACATGGCAGGAGCGACAACAGCTCCGCCAGCAGGGTGCTTCCCCTGCCGAGGTTCAGGCCATTGACCATACCAAAGAGCATATCTATTCCAAATGCACCATGAAGACCTATCAAAACGAGGTCAAACGGTTTGGTGACTGGCTGGAGGCAAGAGGTCTGAACAAATGCACAATGGAAGAAGCAAAGTCCCATGTCCAGGAGTATCTGGACCATCAGACCGAACGGGGTCTGTCTGCCTACTCTGTCCATACCTCTTGCGCTGCACTGAGCAAGGTCTTCGGGACCACCATGCACGACTACAACATCCCAAAGCGTGAGCTCTGCAATATTACTCGGAGCAGGGGCAGTCACGAAAGAGACGCCCTGAACGATCGTCGTGCTGGGGATGTCCTGCAAGCCAATAGGACCTTGGCTCTTCGTCGGAGCGAGCTGAAAAATCTCCGTGTCTCCAACTTCACAGACAATGGAACTTCCATAACCATGAACACAGTGGGCAAAGGCGGTAAAGCCAATGAAACCGTTTTTCGGCATCCCGAAGAGTTGGCAGTCATTCGGGGACTGTTGGCAGACAAAGCCGAGAACGACTATGTGTTCAGCAGAGACTCCTTTAAGAACGATGCCGACTTCCATCAAAGCAGAGCCGAGGGCTTCCAGCTCCGTTACGAGAGAATTGTGGCTGAGATGAAAGCAAGGCCAGAAGCAAAACAGGAATACCAGCAAATCATTCGGGACACCTTTGCTTCCAGAGGTCGGGAATGCAAGGAGAACCTGAACCGTCCCTATGTTTGCAGGGGCTCCCATCGGGCCAGTCTGATTGAACAGGGCATCCCTGTCAGCTATGACCGAACAGCGGTCATGATGGTCAGTCTGGAGTCCCATTATCGGTCTGATGTGCTTGTCCAGCATTATCTGGCAAAATAATCGACTGGAAGACCGAGGTTGTTCAGTATTTTTGGAATAATCTGAAAGGCACTTCAGTATAACAAACCAGCTTCAAAATGAGCTAGAAAGGTTTGTTATACATGAAAGAGATAGAAAATACATATATTTGGGGCGGTTTGGAGTTCCACGCCCCAGAAGGTCAAGAAGTCTTCTTCGTCACCGACTGGCATAAGGGCCAGCTTGGAAAAGGCAAACAGCATGACCCAAACCAAGACTTCGAGTGCGTCTGGCGTATTGTCGATACAGACAGACGATTTACTGGAAATTCAAATGTTTCCAGTAACGGCACATCAGAAAATGCAACTCCAACGACAGAAAACAACGGCAATTTTCCAGAAATATTAGAAAATTCCGAAGTTTCTGTCACGGGGTCACAAGCTACTATGGGAAGCCCAGAGTCAGCACTGACCCCGACCCCAACGGACAAGCTCCTGTCCCTGCCCAGTCTGGAACGGGCAAGGTCTGACAAGAGCCGTCTGACCATTGCCTGTGATACCGAGTTCTTCTACATTCCCGTGGAAAAGCCTGCTGTGAAACCTGTTGCAGAACCCGTCAATGGCGCAACCAAGAAAACGGGCAAGGACAATGAACCAAAGAAAGTCCCCAAGGAACTGGGGCCTCGGTGCATCACCAGCTACCAGTTCGCCTTGTATCTTGATGACGGTGTTCATGTGCTGGAAGTGGTCTTCATCGTAAAACCCACCATCAATTCTGACGGCTCTGCCCACTACAAACGGCTGACCTTGAGCCAGTGCCTGGGTGCGATACTGGACCTGAGTTCCTCTTGTCAGGAACAAGTTGTCGATTATCGGGAAACCAGACGCTGGACATTGACTATCCAGAAAGCCGATGGCACTACTGTGGATAAATCCTATAAGTCCCCAGAAGAGGCCCTCAATGCAGTAGGCACATTGCAGAAGACCTACGACAACTGTGTGGTCGATACCTCCAATGTCAGTGCTTCTATATATAATAATGCTTATAGCGACTACATGGGCGAGCGAGCCATCAAAATCACCCTGCTTTCCCACTTTGGAAGTGCCGACCTGTCTGCCTTTGCTCCCGAACGTGGTGGAAAGAGTATTTTGAAGAACCTATCCGCTGTCCAGAGAGGACTTGTCTCCACGCAGGAGCAATTCTTCCGTGCTCCACATCGGGACTACTGGAAGTTCTACCCCTGCATGGTGGAGTTCCGAGATACCATGTGTTACTCAGCACCAGGCAAAAAAGCTCTGGAAGCTCTGGGCCTTGCACTGGACATCCCGAAAATCGTTCTCCCAACTGGTGCGATCCAGAAGATGGACCAGTTCCTGAAAAGCAACAGGGACTACTACCTGTCCTACTCAGCAAACGATACCCTGATCACTCTGGCCTATGCTTCTCGAATGTGGGGAGTGAATAAGGAAATGCCCATCACTGCTTCCTCTGCTGCGGCGAATGTTGCCTACCAAGCAATTCGGGACTACATGGGCTTGAACAGCAGGGCTGAGTATCAGCTTGCTTATGGTGGTCTGAAAAAGGTCGTTCACGGCAAGAACAAGATAAAGGACAAGCCAGGGTATCTGGAGGTATCCAGCCTAGAGCCGTATGACCATCGGGCTGACCTGCTTCTGAGTGCGGCCGCCAATTCATACAAAGGCGGTTTCAACGGTTGTACCCGTGTTGGTTGGTTCGAGGGCGAGGAGTTCTACGACTATGACCTACAGAACGCCTACCCTACTTCGATGTGCAGTGTTTATGACATCGACTTCCAGGACGGTAAAGATCCACTAGCCTATGACCCGATTTGCAAAAGGGAGCTGACCCTGAAGGACTTTCCAACACCATATACACCGCTATTCGCTTACATCAGCTATGAATTCCCAGAGGGAACGAAGTATCCCTGCATTCCCATTAGCCATGAAGGCTCCTTGATATTCCCAAGAACCTCCAACGGCTTCGAGGGCGTGTATGCCTGTGGGCCTGACATTTACCTTGCCTTGAAAATGGGGGCAAAGGTCTTCTGCCATGATGGGTATGTGGGGCGTATTCGCACCTGTCTGGACAATACACCCTCTCAGTCCCTGCGAGAAGCTGTCTATCAGTTCGTGCAGGACAGAATTACTGCCCGTCAAATCTACGGCAAAGGCAGTATCGAGGAACTGATCCTGAAAATCATGGTCAACAGTATCTACGGTAAGACCGCCCAAAATGTCATTCAGAAGCACACCTGGGACGGACTTCACGATGAATACAAGGACTTGGGCATGAGTATTGTCACCTGTCCAATTCACGCAGCCATCACCACTGCTGGTGTCCGCTGTGTCCTAATCGCCGCGATGACCCAACTGGAAGAGCTGGGCTACAAGGTCTGGTCGGTCACAACAGATGGCTTCATCAGCAACGCTCAACTGGATGTGCTGTCTGGACTTGACCTCTATGGCTTCGCCAAAGTCTTCAAGGCTTCAAGGCTATACCTGACCAACGGCAAGTCTGACGCTATGTGGGAAGCCAAACATACCATGAACCGTTTTCTGAACCTTGCCACCAGAGCCAATGTCTCACCCGACCTGGGAGGTGTCTGTGCTCACGGTGGCCTTCAAACTGGTTTTGCTCCTGACACACAGGAGGACCGTTCCGACTATATCTCCAAGTCTCTGAAAAGGACTGGATCAGTCCCATCTCCACATATGGAGTTCGTGAACCTGAAAACCATGATTAAGGATAAGGAGGACTTCCACTCCTACGACTGCGTCACGAACATCAACTTAGACTTCGACATGAAGCGCAAGCCCTTGGAGACAAGTTTTCGCTCCGTATGGGTCGATGTGGATGGGGACTATGCTTCATCTGATACCCCAGTGGAAAGCTGGCAGGAAATTGCTTGCTTCGATACCGTCCCCTTTGACACGATTGCCGAGTATTTGCTGTATCGGTCTATCAAGGAAAGCAGTCCCGTCCTGAGAACTTCCGAGGACTGGAAGCGGTTCTTCGTGAAGGTCCATTGCCCTGACAACTCCAAGGTCAGAGTAGCAGACCCTTCCTGGTCTATTCTTATGAGTTGTATCATCGGCTACCGCCTGGGCAAGCTCCCCATCGAGGGGCTGGACCAGTGCAAAACCCTAGACGAGAAGCTGGCCTACATCAACAGCCACAACTCCACGGGCAAGGTCTTCACCCAGAGCCACTGGAAAAACGCCCGAAGACCCGAACGGGCCAGTCAAATGCTCCCCGTGGAGCTTCTGACCGATACACTGGCTGAACTGAGGGGAGAAAATTCGTTCGGAAACAATTTGTAATTTTTCCGTCATTGCGCACAAATTTACACTTGACTTTTGTTGTTATTTGTGATACCATGAGCATGGTCACAGCAACAGGAGTGACCTGACCCATAATTTCATATATGCTAGTCTTTTTTCTCGGACCGTGTGCCATATGAGCAACGGGTACCGCAGTGTTTTAGCATAACCTTGATAACAGCCTACCATTTCTATTGATGTGCAGGCTTGGTTGTCATACGGTTTTGTTGTTCACTGCTCCCCAGCCGTCATGCACATCGGTCTGATTTTCGTTTTTTCTGGCAGTCTTCTTCAAGCAACAGCAAAGCCGTCCTCTGGTCGGTTCCACTGTTGCTCTTTTAACAGAAGATTGGAGAAAAAAAGAAAATGTATAGCAATATTAATATCATTGTCGCCACTGTGTTGGGTATCTTCAAGAGCCTTAACGCATTCCGACCCACAGGTGGTGCTTCTTAATGCCAGAATGCATTGGAAGCGGTGATCAGTATAGTTTGGATAGATTTGTTAACACACTTGCAGATTTACTTATTAAGTATCAAGCACAATTAAATCTGGAAGACCTTGAGGGCGGAAATGCGGATGGCGTTTCTGCCCCCTTTTTGTTCTTGCAAAACAAGAACAACCGTTGTATGCTATATGTAAGTTTGGACAGATGTGTTTATTACACAGAAAGGAAACTCTGGTTTTAATGGAACGAAAGAAAGTTTACATCTACACCCGTGTCTCCACGGTGATGCAGGTTGATGGCTTCAGTCTGGACGGTCAGACCTCCGAGATTGAAGCATTCTGCAATTTCAATAATTACGAAATCATAGGCCGATACTGCGACAAGGGCAAGAGTGGTAAGACTATCGCCATGCGTGCTGAGTTCCAGCGAATGCTGGATGACATCCAGCTCCACAAGGATAAGGTTGATTATGTCATTGTTTACAAACTCAGTCGCTTCGGAAGAAATCTGGCTGACACCATCTCTTCCCTGCAAATTCTGACCGATAACGATGTTGCCTTGCGAACTGTCGATGGCTCCATTGATACTTCCAGCGCAATGGGTCGCCTTATCACAAGTATTCTTGCAGCCATCGCTGAGATGGAGGTTGAGAACATCAACGAGCAGACCTTCCTCGGCAGACAGCAGAAAGCACGCTCTGGCAAGTGGAATGGTGGCTTCGCTCCTTTTGGCTATCGCCTGTCTGATAAGAACGGCCCAAACCCCGATACCCTTGTCGTTGAAGAAGAGGAAGCCAAAATCGTTCGCATGATCTATGACCTCTACACACAGAAGCAACTCGGTGTTGCTGGCATTGTGACTGAGTTCGACACGCTGGGCATCCGTAAGACCCCTCGAAAGAACAGCACATCAACCCGAATGAAAAGGAAGTTCATCACTGATGTTCTGAGCAACCCTGTCTATTGTGGAAAGATTGCCTATGGCCGTCGTCACTTGGACAAGCCTGACAGAAAGACGGGAAAGCGAAAGACCGTCAAACCCGAAGAATACATTCTGGCTGACGGTCTCCATGAAGCAATCATTTCCGAGGAACAATTCCAGGAAGCACAACGCATCAAGCAGGAACGGGCTCCCATGTGTCTGAAAAGACCCGACACTGAGCATGTCCATCTGCTCTCAACTCTGATTAAGTGTCCCTGCTGTGGCGGTCGGCTCTATGGTAACACGACCCGAAAGAAGAAAAAGGGCACCAACGAAGAGTATGCCGATTACCATTTCTACGCCTGTAAGCATCGGCTGAAGGTCAATGGTCAGAACTGCTCTTACCGCCGAAACCTGAACACCAAGGATATTGACGAGCCCGTCATTGCCATTATTAAAAAGCTGGTCAATGATCCGCATCTGGCCGAACTGCTGTCCGAGAAGTTGGATTGCTCTGTCGATAAGCAAACCGTTGAAGACGGCATTAACACCCACAAGCAAACAATCGACAAACTCAACGCCAACATCGCCCGATCGAATGACCAGCTTGACCACTTGGACTACAGCAGTCCCATTGCCGAACGAAAGGCTGCGGACATGGAAGCCCGTCTGGATAAGCTCTACACGGAAGTCAGCCAGTACGAACAGAGATTGGAGGAGCTGTATCAACGGCTCTTTGCTCTCAATAAGAACCTGCTTACCAAGGACAAAATCATGCAGGTGCTCAAAGTGTTCACCACCCTCTATGATGTCCTGTCCCCTATCGACAAGCAGACTTTAATTCGCACATTGATTGCCGAAATTGAAATTTATCCCGAAAAGCAACCCAACGGCAGAATTATTAAGCGTGTCCATTTGGCTGTTCCTGTTGTCTATGACAACGATGACACCATTAAAATTAGTTGGGACAAAAACACCACCGTTGAATCTGTTGTGACCATGACGAAAGTGGATTGAGAGGTAGGAATATGATAAATCTAGTTTCGCTAAAATGCCCCGAATGCCATGCTGCTTTGGCAATCGAGGAAGGTCGTAAGTATTGTTTTTGTCAATACTGCGGTACAAAAATACTAATTGACGACGGCTCAACTTCTCATACTTATCGTAAAATAGACGAAGCAAGAATCAAAGAAGCAGAAGTAAAAGAGCGTATTCGGCTGAAGGAATTATTACTTGAAGAAAAGAAACAAGCCGCAAAAGAACGTAGAAACAAAGTAAAGATTATTATATCAGTAATCCTTGGAATTATCGGTTTACTGTTCCTTACAATAGGTTTATCGGGCGGAGCCGCAACTGAATCAATAGGAATTATTGGTATGGCAGCATTGTCTATTTTAATTTATATTTGGCTTCTTGGAAGCGATCAAAAAAATAATTGATACCATCGCATATTGACTCCCATGAGCCGGTTTCTTTGGTTACTTTCTTGTCCGGCGACAAGAAAGTGACCTGCCGGAGGCCCTACCGATAATTATGCGAGTCGAACAGGAACGACACACAGGCCGTTCCCAGCAGAATCCCCGTAGGGCGCGCATTTCATGCGTGCCCCGTGATCCGTTCCACGTTCGATCGGGCACGCATACAATGCGCGCCCTACAATTCCCACGGAAAACAGAAAAATGCCGCACCCTTACGGGTGCGGCATCTTGTGTCATGGGGAGTAAATCGAATGAATCGATTAGGCCTTGCCGGCGCAGCCCAGGACATTGACCAGCTTGTGGCGGACCAGCTCCTTGATGTTGGCACGGGCGGGCTTCAGGTACTCACGGGGATCGAACTTGTCGGGATGCTCGGCAAAGAACTTACGGATGGTGCCGGTCATGGCCAGACGCAGGTCGGAGTCGATGTTGATCTTGCAGACGGCCAGCTCAGCAGCGCGGCGCAGCTGCTCCTCGGGAACACCGATGGCGCCGGGCATCTTGCCGCCGTAGGCATTGACCATCTCGACGTACTCCTGGGGAACAGAGGAAGAGCCGTGCAGAACGATGGGGAAGCCGGGCAGCTTCTCGATGATGGACTCCAGGATGTCGAAGCGCAGCTGGGGGTTGGTGCCGGGCTTAAACTTGTAAGCGCCGTGAGAGGTGCCGATGGCGATGGCCAGGGAGTCACAGCCGGTACGGGCGACGAACTCCTCGACCTCCTCGGGACGGGTGTAGTGGGCCTTGTCAGCGTCGACGGAAACCTCGTCCTCAACACCGGCCAGAGCACCCAGCTCAGCCTCAACGACGACACCGCGCTCGTGAGCGTACTCGACAACGCGCTTGGTGATCTCGATGTTCTCCTCGAAGGGCTTGGAGCTTGCGTCGATCATGACGGAGGTGAAGCCGGCGTCGATGCAGGACTTGCAGGTCTCGAAGGAGTCACCGTGGTCCAGGTGCAGGGCGATGGGGATTTCGGGGCACTCGATGACAGCGGCCTCGACCAGCTTCACCAGGTAGGTGTGGTTGGCGTAGGCGCGGGCACCCTTGGAAACCTGCAGGATAACAGGAGCCTTCTCCTCCTTGCAGGCCTCAGTGATGGCCTGAACGATCTCCATGTTGTTGACGTTGAAAGCGCCGATGGCGTAGCCGCCGTCGTAAGCCTTCTTAAACATCTCAGTAGTATTAACCAGAGGCATAGGTATCATCCTTTCTTAATTACAGCGGAGCAGGCTCCGCCTGATTTCGGTATTATTATACCATATTATTTTTGTTTTTCAATATGATTCTCAAAAATAGAGGAAATCTTTTCTTTGCCTCCATCTGGCTAATTGGCTATTTTGTCCAGAATGCTGAATATTTTACAGGTTTTTACTGGGTATATTTGCCACCCGCCCCAATCGCCGGGTTTCCGGCCTGCGTTCTTGTCCTCCGGGAGTGCCTGATATACCTCAGTGATGCGTATCGTGACCGTGTCCCGAAAGGCAGTGGTCCCCGGAATCCGTGCAGATGAATTCCTCCCGGCGGACTCGCGGCTCGTTGTAGAACCGGGAAATCTCCGGGGCCGCTCCAAATTTGTTTATATCCTGTTCGATCCGCTCCGGGTCCTGGTTTTCCAGCTCCACAATATCCACGCAGGCTGAGGAACCGATCTCTGGCTCGCCCAGGACATAGCTTCTGGAAACACTGTGCAGAACCTCATTCTCCAGAAAGTAGAAGCCCAGAACCATGCTGTCCAGCTCCGGATCATCCACCGTCAGGTAGACGACCCTCCCATCGTCTGAGGCTTCCCAATTCTCAATTGTCAAATCCTCCCAACGGAGCTCCATGACCCAGGGAACAAGGCCTGATTCCGGGAATTGGGCCACCTCCCAGCCGGTATCCTGCCAATCCGGGTCCAGGGAACCATAATCGCGGCGATAAGCCACCCCTTCGCTCCAGTGGACCCAATACCCCTGCCCCGCACCATCATCCCAGTGCATCAAACGCTCAGAGCCGCTGGACCAATATCCAACCTCCGCGCGGTCATTGAGCACATAGTCACCTTGATAGGTTCCTCTTTCGCTGAAATGATAGGAGCCCATCTCCTGCCACTGCTTCAATGCCCGTTCGCACCGCTCCAAGTCGGTTTTCGGGCTGGTCAGCAGGAAAAATCCCACCGCCACAGCGGCGACCAGGGCGACGACCGTCACCCAGAAGCCGGGCTTTTTGTAATGCAACACCATATTGATCCGCTCCTTTACGGAAATTTCTCCGAAGGCCACGGGGCAGGCGGTGATGCCGCTGCGGCGGGCAACGCAGTTCAGCAGGGCCACCGCGTAGGCCTTCCGCTTTGCGTTGTCCATCGATTTGACCGTCTCCTGGTCACAGGCCAGCTCCATATCCCGGCATACGAGGATGTATGTCACCCAGGCCAGGGGGTTGAACCAGTGGAGGCTCACGGCGGCATAGGCAAGGAGCTTCCACCAGTGATCCCCACGGCGGATGTGGCACCGCTCATGGAGCAGCACCAGCTCCCGCTCCTCCTGGCTCAGCACCGGCAGATAGATCTGGGGACGGAAAAAGCCCAGCACAAAGGCCGTTTCCAGCCCCGCACAGAGCCACACGCCCTCCTCCAAAATCACCGCGTCCCGGACCCGGCGTTTCAGCCGGATGTAGCTGACTGCCCCGTGGACCGCCAGAAGAATCGGCCCCGGCACCCAGAGCCAGGGCAGAACATCGGCAACTTTTTTCGGTGCAGATGGCCGGTCCAGGGGATATTCCACCGTATTTTCCAAATATTCCGGCGGGACCGGACTTTGTGCCGTGCCCGAGTCAAAATATTCCTGCTGCACCTGGGGCGGTACAAATTCAGGCGGCGGGGGCTGCATGCTCCAGTCGCTCTGGATCTCAAAGGGCACCAGCAGCCGCAGGACCGCGAGCATCCACAGCAGGCACACCGCCCGCTTGGGCGCATTTTTCAGCACCAGCCGCAGGACCAGCACCGCCAGCACGATGATGCTGCCCGACAGGCTGATCTGAAGCACCCTCTCAAAGAATGCATCCATGGCTCAGTCCTCCAGGGCATCGATCATGGCCCGGAGCTGGGCCGCATCCTCCCGGGACAGCTTGCCGCTGCGGCCAAAGGCGGCGATGAAGGCGGGAACACTGCCGCCGAAGGTCTGCTCCACCAGCTCCTCCACACGGGAGGTCTGGGCCTCCTCCCGGGAGATCAGGGCCGTGACCGTGGCATTTTCATTTTTCAGCACCCCCCGCTCCCCCAGACGGCGGATGACGGTGTAGGTGGTAGCCTTGGACCAGCCCAGCTGCTCCTTGCACAGGGCGGCGAGCTTCGTGGAGTTCACCGGCTCATGCTCCCACAGCAGCAGACAGAACCGGTACTCGCTCTCAAAAATCTTGGGTGTTTCCATAATGGTTTCCTCCTTGTGGGTTTAATGCATTAGACCTCGTATTTAAAGTTTAACGCATTAAACCTCATTTGTCAAGAAGAAATACGAAACCGAGCATTCGATATTTTCTTATCGATACTCTTGCATTTTTTCATTTCTTATGGTACGATAAACACACAGGAGGTGCTATCATGGATACGATGATTTTTCGATTCTTCGCCATGGTCCTCGGTATCGGCGGCGTTGCCTGCTTCGTCACCGCCCTGCGCTGGCGGCGCATCCAGCGGGGCTTCCGCCCGGACAACGAGCTTCGGGTCTATGGCAAGCTCATCCAGTCCCAAACCACGAAAAACTACACCAACCGCCGTCTTAATATCTTCACCCCCACCCATCTCCACGATTTTACCTATTCCTATGAGGTGGACGGAAAAACCTATACAGTCACCGACAAGCTCCTGCGCAAGGACTTCCGCATCCCCAGCGGCACCGAGGTCGTCTGCCAGCGCAGTGACCCCCGCCATTGCTACATCCCCGGCCTGACCAAACCGCCCCGTGAGGAGGATCACCATCCCCTCTATTTCATCGGCGCACTTTTCCTTTTGGGGATGCTGTGGTTTCTGAGCATTTTGCCCTGATACAAAAAGAATCCCTGCCGAAATTGGCAGGGATTCTTGATTTAAAGGCTGTCCAGAAATTTCTGTGCCTGGCGGCGGGATTTGAGGATGACGACCTTCTTATCCCCGGCGTTGTTCAGGAGCGCGTAGTAACGGGCGCGGTTGTTCTTATTGAAGTTCCAGATCCACTTGACGAACTCCGGATCGAACCATTCGGTGCAGCCCTCGGTCATGTCGGGACGGTGGCGGCCCCAGTTTTTGATAACCCGGCCCAGCCAGTTTTTCAGGCAGACCAGCCGGGGGTAATCCAGGTAAATCACGGTATCGCAGGCATCCAGACGGGCCTCGATGGTGCGGTTGAAGTTGCCGTCCAGGATCCACCTGGGCTTTTGAAGCTCCAATGCCAGCTTTTCGTCAAATTCCGGCTTTTCAATGTGCTGCCAGTTTCCCGGTGCCCACCAGATCTGATCCAGATGCACCACGGGCAGCCCCGTCTTCTCCCCCAGCTTCCGCGCCAGGGTGGATTTTCCCGCTCCACCGCAGCCAATGATCATCACGCGTTCCATCTCATACCTCCTCATTCCGATCTATTCGTAGGGAACGCCCTATGTGCCGTTCCCTTGTGTACAAAATTATGCGGAACGGCACGCAGGCCGTTCTCTACAATCAGAAATCAAAAGCGGCGCACCCATCATGGATGCGCCGCTTTCAGATTTCTCTTAAATACAGCTTAATTCTGCATTATCTTAGTAAGCAACGCCCCAGTAGACCATCTTGGAAGCGGGCTTGCCGCAGCAGGGGCAGGTGTCGCCCAGCTTCTCCTGAGCGAAGGGCATGCAGCGGCTGGACATACCGGCCACTTCCTTCATCTTCAGCTCGCACTCCAGCTCGCCGCACCACATGGTCTTGATGTAGCCGCCGTTGCGCTCCTGCAGCTCCTTGGCCTCCTCAACGGAGTGGGCCTCGAAGATGTGATCCTCCAGGTTCTTCTTGGCGCGCTCGTACATGCCCTTGTGGACCAGCTCCAGCTGCTCGGCCACAGCAGTCTCCAGATCCTCGAACTTGACGATCACCTTCTCCCGGTCGGTACGGCGGACCAGCACGCACTGGCCATTCTCCAGATCACGGGGACCGCACTCGACGCGCAGGGGCACGCCCTTCATCTCGTACTCGGCGCACTTCCAGCCCATGGAGTTGTCGGAATCGTCCATCTTCACACGGAAGCCGGCGGCGATCAGACGGTCACGCAGCTGTGCGGCACCCTCCAGAACGCCGGGCTTGTGCTGGGCGATGGGCAGGACCACAGCCTGAACGGGGGCCACCTTGGGGGGCAGGACCAGACCGTTGTTGTCGCCGTGGGTCATGATGATGCCGCCGATCAGACGGGTGGAAACGCCCCAGGAAGTCTCGTGGGGATTGACCTTCTGGTTGGTCTTGTCGGTGAACTCGATGCCGAAGGCCTTGGCGAAGCCGTCGCCGAAGTAGTGGGAGGTACCGGCCTGCAGAGCCTTGCGGTCGTGCATCATGCACTCGATGGTGTAGGTGGCCTCGGCACCCTTGAACTTCTCCTTGTCGGTCTTCTTACCCTTGGTCACGGGCATGGCCAGAACGTTCTCGCAGAAGTCGGCGTAGACATTCAGCATGGTCTCGGTGAACTGTTCAGCTTCCTCGGCGGTGGCGTGTATGGTGTGGCCCTCCTGCCACAGGAACTCCCGGTGGCGCAGGAAGGGACGGGAGGTCTTCTCCCAGCGCATAACGGAGCACCACTGGTTGTACTTCATAGGCAGGTCCCGGTGGGACTGCAAGACAGAAGCGAAATGCTCGCAGAACAGGGTCTCGGAGGTGGGCCGGATGGCGAACTTCTCCTCCAGCTCCTCGCCGCCGCCCATGGTGACCCATGCGCACTCGGGAGCGAAGCCCTCGACATGGTCCTTCTCCTTCTGCAGGAGGGACTCGGGGATCAGCATGGGCATGTAGACGTTCTCAACGCCCTGCTTCTTGAACTCCGCGTCCATGATGCGCTGGATGTTCTCCCAGATGGCGTAGCCGTAGGGACGGTAGATGAACACGCCCTTGATGGAAGAGTAGTCGATCAGCTGTGCCTTCTTGCACACGTCGGTGAACCACTGGGCAAAGTCCACCTCCATATCGGTGATCTGCTCGACCTTCTTGTCGTTGCCTTTGTTTTTAGCCATAGTATTTTCATCCTCTCTCAGGAAATTGGTATAATTACAAATGTTAGTATATCATACCTGTCAAGGGTTTTGCAAGCACAATTGTACAGAATACCTCCGGTAGGGCGGGCGGCACTGCCCCCGCCGACCACGCCGGATCACCGCCGGAGCCCGACAGCCGCACCGGCCACCGACCACCACGGTCATTGCGAGCCGCATAGCGGCGTGGCAATCCGCATCCCCAGCGGTGCAAAGCACCGCCCGTCCCCTCTGGGGACGGAAAGAGAACGGATTACCAGAAGGTGAATTGCCCGAAAGGCAAGAGAAGCCACCCTGGGGTGCGGCCTTACGGCCTCGCAATGACGGTGATGATTGGTAGCCGGTTCTTTCCGTTTAACCTGGTCGGGCATCGAACCTGGTCGGCGGAGGCAATGCCATCCGCCCTACTGGCACACCTTCCCCTGCATTTTCAACTTTCCATTTTCAATTTACTTGTCTTTCCTGCCGATTCTTGTTATACTATAGAAAACTGACAAACGGAGGTATTCCCCATGAAATCCATCCGCGACATTTACAAGATCGGCGTCGGCCCCAGCTCTTCCCACACCATGGGCCCGGAGCGGGCGGCGAAGATTTTCTATGAACAGTATCCCGATGCGGACCGCTACCGGGTAACCCTCTACGGTTCCCTCTCCAAGACCGGCGTGGGCCACGGCACCGACCGGGTGCTCCGCCACACCCTGGGCGACAGCCGCACGGGCATCGTCTTCTCCCGGGAGGAGTGGCCCGGCATGCACCCGAACACCATGGACCTGGAAGCCATCGTGGGTGAGGACGTGGTGGGCTCCATGCGCATCGAGTCCATCGGCGGCGGCGACATCCGCATCCCCGGCCAGAGCCACCTGGACTCCCCGGAGGTCTACCCCGAAAATTCCTTCGCCGAGGTCAGCGATTTCTGCCACTGGCGTTATATCGACAAGCTTTCCGACTATGTGGAGCTCAACGAGGGCGAGGAGATCTGGCCCTTCCTGATGGAGGTCTGGCAGGTCATGAAAAACGCCATCGACCAGGGCCTGAATACCACCGGTACCCTCCCCGGCGGCCTGCGGGTGGAGCGCAAGGCCAAGTACCTCTACGAGGCCGTGCCCCAGGAGGAGGTCCCCGCCCTGAAGGAGTTCCAGATGATCTCCGCCTTCGCCTACGCCGTGGCGGAGCAGAACGCGGATAACGGCATGATCGTCACCGCCCCCACCTGCGGAGCCTGCGGTGTCCTGCCCGCCGTCCTGCGCTATGCCCAGGTCACCCGGGGCTTTACGGATGAGCAAATCGTCCGGGGCCTCGCCGCCGCGGGCATCATCGGCAGTTTGACCAAGCGCAACGCCTCCATCTCCGGTGCCGAGTGCGGCTGTCAGGCGGAGATCGGCACCGCCTGTTCCATGGCCGCTGCGGCCCTGGCGGAGCTCTACGGCCAGAACCTGGATCAGGTGGAGTACGCCGCAGAAGTCGCCATGGAGCACCACCTGGGCCTGACCTGCGACCCCATCTGCGGTCTGGTCCAGATCCCCTGCATCGAGCGCAACGCCGTCGCCGCCCTGCGGGCCATGAACGCCTGCAACATGAGCTATTTCCTGACGGGCTCCCGTAACATCAGCTACGACATGGTCTGCCGGGCCATGCATGAGACCGGCATCAACCTGAGCCACCGCTTCCGGGAAACCTCCGAGGGCGGCCTCGCCAAGATCTACGCCAGAAAGCAGAAGCTGTAATGCGGTAAACCGCAGTGATGCAGATTTGCTTTGCAAATCCGTGATGTACGCCATGCGGCGTGTGAAGCAGGCTTCGCCAGTGAAGTGTTTTCTGCGAAAACGATATGGTAAAAAATGAAAGTCGCAAAAGCGGCTTTCATTTTTTTGATTCTAATATATTCCTCTTTTCAAAAACGCCACAATTTTTTCAATTTTCGCCCAACCATTGACAGTTTCTGTATGTAAATGGTATAATTTCCGGGCATTCCAAAAAGGAGGAGAACAATGAAAAAACATGCAATCTTTCACCGAGTGCTTTCCCTGATGCTGGCCGCTGTGCTGGTGCTGGGATATGCACTCCCCGCGCGGGCGACCGATGAGATCCGTCTGGAGATGACCCAGGTGGATAACTCCGTCATCACCGCCCCCGCACCCATGCAGCCCATGGAGATCCCCGAATCTCAGCTCGACCCCAATGAGCTGGTCCGTGTCTCCATCGAGCTGGCCAAAGAGCCCGCCCTGACCGGCTTCGGCCTGAGCCGCATCGGCTCCGAGGCCGCCGAAATCTACCGCGCCGACCTCCAGCGGGACCAGCTGGAGCTCACCGCCCGCATCGAGCGGGAGGTCCTGGCGGGTAAAAAGCTGGATGTGGTCTGGAACATGACCCTGGCCGCCAACGCCATCTCCGCCAATGTGCCCCGTGGTGCCATCGAAAGCATCCGTGCCATGGAGGGCGTCACCGCCGTGGCCATTGAGAACCGCTACACCCCCGACGTGGTCTCCGTGGGCGGCGAATACGAGACCGACATGGCCGTTTCCGGCCAGATGACCGGCGCGGCCCAGGCCTGGCTGGAGGGCTACACCGGTGCAGGAAGCCTGATCGCCGTCATCGACACCGGCCTGGACACCGATCACCAGTCCTTCGACCCTGCCGCCTTTGAGTATGCCATCGGTCTGGTGGCAGAGGAAAAGGGAATCGAGCTGGACCTGATGGACGCCGCTGACATTGCCCCCGTCCTGACCCAGCTCAACGCCTACAAGCGGGACAACACCCTGACCGCCGAGGATCTGTACATCAATTCCAAGACCCCCTACGGCTACAACTACGTCGACGGCGATCTGGACGTGACCCACGACAACGACAGCGAGGGTGAGCACGGCTCCCATGTGGCCGGTATCGCCTCCGCCAACCGCTACCTGTACCGGGACGGCCAGTATCAGGACGCCCTGCAGACCGTCCATGTGGCCGGTGCCGCCCCCGATGCCCAGCTCCTCGTCATGAAGGTCTTCGGCAAGGACGGCGGTGCCTACGACTCCGACATCATGGTCTCCATTGAGGATGCCATGATCCTGGGTGCCGATGTGGTGAACCTGTCCCTGGGCTCCACCACCGCTGGCAATGTGGCCGTGGCCAATCCCGTCTATGCGGACCTGATGGAGCGCATCCAGGACAGCGGCATGGTCATGTCCGCCTCCGCCGGCAACGACGGCCAGTGGGCCGCCTATTCCACCAATGGCTACCTGTACAACACCGATGTGAACTACGACACTGTGGGCGTCCCCGGCTCCTACGTCAGTGCCCTGGCTGTGGCCTCCGTGGACAACGACGGCCTCATCAGCTCCAGCGTGATCGTGGGCGGCCACCAGATGGGCTACACCGAGGCCCTGACCAACTCCGACGGCACCCCGTTCACCAACGCTCCCCTGTCCTCCCTGGACCACTCCCTGAAGGGCTCCGGCACCGATTATGACTTCATCATGATCGACGGCCTGGGCACCGCCGACGATTACGCCGGTCTCGACCTGACCGGCAAGGTGGTCCTGTGCTCCCGCGGCGAGCTGTACTACTCCGAGAAGGCCACCATCGCCGCCGAGCTGGGTGCCGCCGCTCTGATCGTCTACAACAACGAGCCCGGCACCATCAACATGGACCTGACCGACTACACCTACTCCATGCCCGCCGTCTTCCTGACCCAGGGCAATGCCGAGATCATCCGTGCCTGCGCCGAGCAGCAGACCTCCAAGGCGGGGGTCCCCTACTACACCGGCACCATCACCATCAAGTCCGCCCTCTCCGGCAACTATGACAACTCCCAGTTCAAGACCATGAGCTCCTTCAGCTCCTGGGGCGTGCCCGGTGATCTGAGCCTGAAGCCGGAGATCACCGCCCCCGGCGGCAACATCTACTCCGTCAACGGTCTGGACCCCTCCGGCACCGCCTATGAGCTCATGTCCGGCACCTCCATGGCAGCCCCCCAGGTCTCCGGCCTGGTGGCGGCCCTCCAGCAGTACCTGCGGGAGAACGACATCGCCGCCAGGGACCTCAACGCCCGGGCCCTGGCCCAGTCTCTGCTGATGTCCACCGCAACCCCCATGCTGGAGGGCACCTCGGGCAGCTACTACTCCGTCTTCCAGCAGGGCGCAGGCCTGGCCGATGTCTCCGCCGCCATCGAGTCCCCCGTCTACCTCACCGTTGACGGCGTGGCCGACGGCAAGGTCAAGGTCGAGCTGGGCGACGATCCCCAGCGCACCGGCACCTACAGCTTCTCCTTCCAGCTGCACAACCTGGGCAGCCAGGAGCTGCGCTACGCTGTCCATGCGGACCTGTTCACCCAGAACATCTTCTTCGATGACAACGGCGTGGGCTATATGGACACCCTGACCCGCGCTCTGGACGGCACCACCCGCTTCTATGTGGACGGCGTGGAGCTGACCACTGGCGAGCTGAACGCAGCTTGGGACTTTGACGGCAACGGCGACGTGACCAAGGCCGACGCCCAGGCCCTGCTGAGCTTCGTCACCACCGGCGCGGCCCTGACCGCAAATTCCGATGCCGCCGACCTCAGCGGCGACGGCTCCGTCACCACCTACGATGTGCATCTGCTTCTGAAGGCCCTGTACACCAACGTCACCATCCCCGCAGGCGGCAGCGTCACCGTGGATGTGACCATGGAGCTGTCCGATTCCGAGAAGGCCCGCCTGGATGCCGAGAACCCCAACGGCGGCTATGTGGAAGCCTTCGTGTTCGCCACCCCCGTTTCCGACACCGCCAACGTCCTGCCCGAACTGAGCTTCCCTGTCCTGGGCTTCTACGGCAACTGGACCGACTCCGGCATGTTCGACGTGGGCACCCAGATCACCCACGCCACCGGCGAGGAGCCCCGGGAATCTTACTTCGGCAACAACTACGGCAACGCCCTGGGCATCATCTACGGCGACCGCACCAACGAGGTCTGGTACTTCGGCGGCAACCCCATCGTCCCCGATGAGACCTACATCCCCGAGCGCAACGCCATCAATGCCGAGCGCGGCGACCGCTTCTACCAGTGGAGCTACGCCCCCATCCGAAACTCCGTGGCCTCCCGCTTCACCGTCACCGACGGCGAGACCGGCGAACTGCTCCACGAGCAGCTTGGTGACGGCGTGGATGCCGCCTTCTACTACCTGGGCTACGCCTCCTGGATGAATACCCCCCAGTATTACGAGGTGGGCTACACCCCCAGACTCCGGGAGGGCCAGTCCGCCGTCCTGAAGCTGACCATGGCCCCTGAGTATTATGTCAACGAGGACGGCTCCATCGACTGGGATTCCATGGGTAAGGGTGCTTCCATGGAGATTCCCATCACCGTGGACAACATTTACCCCGAGATCCTCGACGTGGTTGTGGACGAGGAGAATCAGGTCATGAAGGTCACCGCCTCCGATGACCAGTATCTGGCCGGCGTTCTGCTCTACGATGTGACCGGTCGAAAGCAGCTGGGCTCCGCAGGCACCACCGCCGAGGCCCAGCCCGGCGATACCATCACCTTCGAGATCCCCCTGAACGCCGTGGACGGCTACAAGTTCAACATTCAGGTTGCCGACTACGCCTGCAACATGGTCACCTACGAGCTGCGCTACACCATCGGCGACCCCGATCCCCTGCCCACCCGGATCGCCTTTGACGAGGCCTTCCAGTCCTGGTCCACCTTCTTCGAGGGCAACTACGGCTGGGAGAGCAAGGAGTGGTTCGTCAGCGACCTCATGATCCAGGCCGCCACCGCCATCGGTGAGACCGTCCTGGCCGTCGACCCCGACGGCAATCTCTACGCCATCCCCGTGGAGGATATGCTGGACGGCATCTTCATCCGCCGCCTGAGCTTCGTCCCCACCGACATGGCCTACGATAAGCTGACCGATACCGTCTACGCCGTGGACGAGACCGGAACGCTCTACACCATCGACAAGTATTCCGGCCGTACGGAGCTGATCGGCACCATCGGCGTGGAGACCCGTTCCCTGGCCTGCGACGGCAACGGTACCTTCTATGCGGGCCACTACCGCCAGGACGGCTACAACTACCACTACGAGATCTACACCTTCACCCTGGACACCATCGCCGAGCCCCAGCTTCTGGGTGACATCTACCAGAAGTATTACTACCAGCCCGCCGGCATCGACTCCATGGAGTACGATCCCGTGAACAACGTCATCGGCTGGCTCTCCCGGATGCCCGGCTACTCCTTCGACGAAAGCTACTACTTCGAGATCGACCCTGCCACCGGCGAGAACCTGCTGACCTACTCCTACGCACCCCCCACCCCCTTCATCAAGGCCGCCACCGCCCTGGTCTACCCCACCTGGGGTGAGGAGGCCAACGCCTGGACCGAGGAGACCGACATCCCCACCGAGATGACCTTCGTCCGGGAGGAGATCGAGGTCCTGCGGGGCTACACCGCCCAGCTGGAGCCCCTGGTCTACCCCTGGACCCTGAGCAACAAGTCCGTCCACTACACCGTGGCTGACCCCGACATTGCAAACGTGGACCCCACCGGCCTGGTCACCGGCATCAACCCCGGCACCACCACCGTCACCGCCGTTTCCATTCTGGATGAGTCCGTCCTGGCCCGGTGCACCGTCACCGTCAAGGAGCTGGAAATCAATCTCGAGGGCATCATCCGCGACGAGGTGGGCAAGGCCAAGTTCTTCACCTGGGATCTGACCGAGGAGAACTACATCCGCGGTCAGCAGATCGAAACGCCCCCCATGGCCGTGGCCCTGCTGCCGGACGGCGACAGCTTCTACCTGCTGGACTCCGACGACGGCATCATGCACCTGCTGGACCGCCAGGGCAATGACCTGACCACCCCCTCCACCTGGTACGCCGAGAACAACTACTGGGTCTGGGACACCGGCTACAGCGAGATGTTCTCTGCCGATGGCGATGCTAAGCTCATCGGCATCCGTGAGAACATGGTGCTGGCTCCCTTCAGCCCCATGAACCCCGAAATGGTCAACTTCGACCTGAGCTCCTACGGTGTCACCTTCCTGACGGGCATCGCCACCGCCGGAACCGAGACCGTGGAATACCAGGGCTACTACGGCGACCTGCGCACCGCCGAGTCCGACATTTTCTACATGGTGGACGACCAGAACCGCATCTGGCGCTGTAACATGATCCTGGAGGACGGCGTGGTTTGGGATATCCTCTACTCCATCATCCCCTCCGACATGACCGTCCGCTACCCCGCCTCCTTCGTGGGCCGCTCCTCCCTGGTCATGGGCGAGGACGGCGCGCTGTACTACTCCGCCTGGACCGGCCATGCCAATGAGCTGTACCGCCTGACCTATGACGAGACCACCGAGCGCTACAACGCCATCCATCTGGGCAATTTCGGCGAGGATGTCTGGCCCGTGGTAATCCTGGAGGCCGCCTCCAACGCCCAGGAAGCCGCTGCTCCCGCCGGTACCCACCGTCTGCGTGCCGTTTCCGCCAACGGCTCCCTGGATGCCATCACCGTGGACCAGGAGCCCGCTGCCCAGTCCGGCGGCATTGTCTATGACGCCGCAAAGGGCACCGTCACCATCCCCCTGGTGGCAGACGAGACCGCCAACGGCCTCATGGAGCTGCACTACGATGCCGAAGCCCTGACTCTGGTGGGCACCGATGTCAACACCGCCATCCTGACCGCTCTGGACACCTCCAAATCCGGCGTGGTCCGCCTGGGCTTCGCAAATGCCCAGACCCTGACCAACGCCCAGGTGGCCAAGCTGACCTTCCGGATCACCGACAGCACCGCCATCACCCTGAAGGTCATCGAGGACGGCAATGCTGCCGTTGACACTGAGCAGACCATCGCCCTGGAGAAGCCCTTCGCCAACCCCTTCACCGATGTCCCCGAGGGCAGCTTCTACTATGAGCCGGTCCTTTGGGCCGTTGAGAAGGGCATCACCACCGGTGCCACCGCCACCACCTTTAACCCCAACGGCAACTGCCAGCGGGCCCAGGTGGTCACCTTCCTGTGGCGTGCCGCCGGTTCCCCCGAGCCCACCAGCACCGAGAACCCCTTCACCGACGTGAAGGAAAGCGACTTCTACTACAAGGCTGTTCTGTGGGCCGTGGAGAATAAGATCACCAATGGTCTGACTGCCGACACCTTCGGACCTTTCGCGCTCTGTAATCGTGCTCAAGTCGTCACCTTCCTGTGGCGCGCCATGGGCAGCCCCGAATCCACCGCAGAGGTGACCTTCACCGATGTCCAACCCGGCCAGTTCTACAGCACTGCTGTCGCCTGGGCCGTCGAAAACGGTATCACCAACGGCATCTCCGCCACCGAGTTCGGCGTGGGCGGCATCTGCAACCGCGCACAGGTGGTTACGTTCCTCTATCGTACCTACAATAAGTAAGTGCTGAGGGCCGAGTGCTGAGTTCTGAGTGACTTGATCCAATCGCGACAGCCCTGTCCGGGTTGCCGGTCTGTGCTTTTTTTCGATATTTTGCGTAGCGGCTATTGATGAATCCCCCGCCCACGCATCAACAACCACCCGTCCAAATCAGAAGGACCAGCCAAAACTACCACGTCATTGCGAGGAGGGCAAAGCCCGACGTGGCAATCCGCACCCCCTGCGGTGCTTTTCACCGCCCGTCCCCCTCTGGGGGACGGAAAGAGAACGGATTGCCACGTCGCTTCGCTCCTCGCAATGACAGAGGTAGACGATGGCAGGTCCTGTTGTTTTTTCTGCGGCGGGTATCGATGGATTTTCCCGCCCCGACTCCCTGCGGGGCGCGCGAAATCGCTTCCCCCGGGGGGAAGCTGTCATGGAAATCGCCAAAAGCGATTTCCATGACTGAAGAGGAATGCGGGCGGTAATGTTGGATGATCTGAAACCTGAAGACCTACTCCGAGTCATAATGACCGACCAGGAGTAGGTCTGTTATGTTGTACAGACTTTCAGCTTTCCGCCCGCATTCCTCTCCCGACCCGCTACGCGGGCCACCCTCCCCCCGGGGCAATGTCATCAACTTAAGC
>JBGVNV010000038.1:0-3394 GCA_045125955.1 Faecousia sp. | reverse complement strand
CGTTGACATACAGCGCGGCGATGCCGTCGGTGTTGCTGCCGCACTGGACGGTCAGCTGCAGGGGCAGACCCATGGAAGCCGCGCCGTCGGCGGGCGCATGGACGGCGGTGTCCTTCTGCAGCTGCTTGCCGGTGGTATCGGTCAGGGTCAGGGTCAGGCGGCTGCTGGCGGAGTAGCCCAGGGAATCCCGCAGGGTATCCTGGGTCGCCATCTGCTCGTCCAGCCAGGTCAGGTGGCTGTTAAACCAATTGCGCAGATTGTCCACATATGCCTTATAATCAGATCTATAGCCCCATCTCTCGCCGTTGGCCTTGGCGGAGGTCTTCAGCAGCTCGTAGCTGGTGTCGATCTCGGTCATCATGTCGGCAACCTGACGGTCACGGATCTGCCAGTAGCGCTCCTGCGCCTTCATGAAGAAGTAAGGATCCTGGATCAGGAACTTGTACCAGTTTTGGGCCTGGGCGTTGGTGGAGTAGTAGCGGGTCGCCCACTGCTCGGTGTGGTAGGTCTGACCCTCGCCGCCGGAGCTCCAGTCCATATCCCAGATGGGACCCATGTGGACCAGCTCACCGATCTCCTTGTACATGTAGGTGGACTTCTTGTTGAGCTCCTCGTTGAAGAAGATCTCGTTGATCAGCCAGTAGTCCATCAGGGACTGGAAATCGAACAGCTCGCTGTAATGCAGGACCTCACCCTCATATTCGGCGGTGTAGCTGTCGGAGCTGACCGCATTCTCGAAGGCCTGGATGTACTCCTTGACATAAGCCATCATGTCAGCATTGGTGTTCACGAACTCGGGGTTTTTGAACATGATGGGCTGGTTCTTCTCGGTCTTGAACTTGGAGATCTCGTCGTAATACTCGTCCAGCTCCAGCAGGTAGCCGCCGTCGATGGAGGGGATCTCGATGTCGGGGTAGTTTGCGATGGTGTAGGTCACGCCATTGAACTTGACGGAGCCGGAGGTGACCCAGCCCATGTTCTCCAGCATGTACTCCTCCAGATCGCCGGTCAGGTCCTTGCTAAAGCCCTCGGCCTCGGCAATGACACCGGCACTGTCCTCGCAGAAGCCCTCCCAGTCGAAGACATCCACGCGGGTGCCATCCACGCGGACCTGCTCGCAGAACTGGTAGTTGCCGATGAAGTCGCCGTTGAGGATCACATCCACAAAGACGGTGGACATCTGATTCATACCCATATTGCCGGACAGGTCATAAGCCAGGGTATTGCGCAGCAGGGACTCGTCCAGGTAGTTGGCCAGCAGCACCCAGTGCTTGTTCTTGCCCATGCCGAAGACGTCGGTCTTCTTGTCGAGCTTGAGCTTATAGGGCTTCTTGGGCTGGCCCCAGGTGGAGTTGCCGCGGCCGCGGATCTCGGTGACACCGTTGTAGAGGGTGGTGGTGTCGGAGTTGTAGGTTTCATTGCCCTGGATGATCAGCTCGGCGTCGATGTAGTCCTCCTTGCTGACGATGGGGGCACCGTTCTCGGTGTTGATGTAGACAACGGGCAGCTTGCTGAAGAACATCTCCGCAGTGGCGGTTTCCTTACCGGCGGTGACGGTGACCGCGATCCACTTCATGAGATCATCCTCGGTGGGGGTGTAGCTGGCCTCGGTGCTGACGGCCTTGCCGTCCACGGTCCAGCTGTAGCTGACAGAGCCGGATGCACCGCTGACGGTGACGGTCATCGGCTCGCCGGCCTTGGCGTAGGCACCGTCAAAGGCAACGCCGAAGGGCACTTCCTCCGCCGAGGCCAGGACGGACAGGGGGCCGGACAGCAGGCTCAGCAGCATGACAGCCACCAGCACCAGCGCACCCATTCGATTCATAAGCTTCTGGTTCATTAAAATACCTCCATTCATAAAATAGTCCAACGAACATCATTACAGACCGCCTTCATCTTAGCATATTGACCAGTATTTTTCAATCAAACAATCGATTCCTGCACAGATTTGACAAGCATTTCATCCATGGGCATAAAAAACGGCGGCGGGACGTAAAGTGTCCTGCCGCCGCAGCTTATTCCGGAAAGCCCGCTTCCCCATCGTAGCCGGGAAGCAGAAATATGAGGATCCGCTCCCGCTCGTCATAGCCCGGGAAGAGGTCGTCGCACTCGATCTCGTCGTAGAATTCCAGTTCGTCCACGGTCATCAGGTAGGCGATGTACTCCTCCGAGGGATAGTAGAAAAAGAGGTAGATATCCCGTGGCTCCGCGTAGTAGGATTCCAAAATCCGCGCCATGACCTTGTGGAGGATCTCCACGGAGAAGGGGTTGAAAAAGTAGCACCGGCTGGCATTTTCCGGCACCGGGTAGGCCTCCGCCCGGGTGTGGACAAACTCCGGCTTCACCCGGGAGATGACCGTGCTCCGGTTTTCCAGGGCCTCCCGGTAGATGTGCTCGTCATACTCGATGCCGATGGACGCCGCCCTGGTGCGGTAGGACAGGAAAAAGCCCACCCGGCCCTTGCCGCAGCCGTAGTCCAGCACCACATCCTTCTCTCCCACCAGACCATAGTCCACCAGCCGCTCCAGCACGCAGTAGGGCGTCGGCTCGTAGGGGTAGCGGTATTCGTCCGAATTCGTGTCATCCCGTCCCACAGTTTTGATCTGCAGGAGCTTGTCCCAGGATCGTTCCTTGTCCATGGCATTTTCTCCTTTTCGTTGCTAAGCTGATGCTACCATAAATCCAGGGGATTTTCAACCGTTCCCCGCGCAGGAAACAACCCTGCATGCATCCTGTAGGGGCGGGGCATCGACCCGCCCGCCATGTGCGACGACCACCCGCCCAAATCAGAAGGACCAGCCAAATTTACCACGTCATTGCGAGGAGCCGACAGGCGACGTGGCAATCCGTTCTCTTTCCGTCCCCCTCGGGGGGACGGGCGGTGCTTCGCACCGCTCAGGATGCGGATTGCCACGTCGCTTCGCTCCTCGCAATGACAGTGGTAGACGATGGCTGGTCCTGTTGTTTTTTCTGCGGCGGGCATTGAAGGATTTTCCTGCCCCGTTGGGGCGGTGGGACGCAGTCACAAATCACATCGCGCCAAGGCTATCAAAATGGGCCCCGGCGGATGCCGGGGCCCAAAATGCGTTATAGGAGATTACTTGTTGTAGGTGCGGTACAGGAAGGTGACGACCTGGGCGCGGTTGCAGGTGCCGCCGACACCGAACTCGGTGGCGGAGATGCCGTTGGTGATGCCATTCTCCACGGCCCATGCAACAGCGGTGCTGTAGAACTGGCCGGGGATGACATCGGTGAAGCTGACCTCAGCCTCGGAGGCGGGGCTACCCATGGCACGCCACAGGAAGGTGACGACCTGAGCGCGGTTGCACAGGGCGAAGGGACCGAAGGTATCAGCGGTCAGACCGTTGGTGATGCCCTTCTCCACGGCCCACAG
>JBGVNV010000037.1:0-42850 GCA_045125955.1 Faecousia sp. | reverse complement strand
TCGGTAGGCGCTGCTGCCTTGGGGGGCGGTGCGGCATCCTTGGCATCGGGTTTCTTCTCGCCGGGTTTCTCCACTACAGTCGGCTTTTTGCCATCAGCGGGTTTGGGGACTTCTGCTTGCTTCGGCTCGGTAGCTTTGCCTTTTTCCTCCTGCTGCTTGGGCGGTGCTTTAGGGGGTGGAGGGGGTGGCGTGGTAGGTGGTGCCGGGGGAGCCTTGGGCGGCTCTTTGGGGGGATCATTCGGTTTCTTCCCCGCAGGAGCGGCGGCTTTGGGTGCCTGCGGTGCTTGGGGCGGCGCAGGTGGCTTTTGTTCCGTGGACGGGGGTGTGCCGGGTGCTTTTGCAGCTGCATCCGGCTTCTTAACCTCGGTGGTAGGGGTGGCTTTGTTTTCTGGCATTGAATACCTCCTTCATGTGTCCAGAAATGGAAAATGCGTCCCAAATTGGGACGCATTGGGTGGTTGGCAGCAGAGCCTAAAACGATCCTCCTTCCGGCTCGGATTGCTGCCCATATAGGTCATGCTGTACCGCAGACTGGTAGTAATGCTCGATAGTCGTTGGGGCATTGTATAGTGCGGTCAACAAGTAGCCTCGAATGTTTCGTACCTTGGTGGTGTTCTTCTTCATGCAATCCAGCACATACTCAATGTGCTGCTGCTCTAAACCGGAAAGTCTCTCGCGGACGATCTGACTCTTGAACTGCGCTCCACCAATGCGGTACGATGCCTGGGGACTGCAAAGAACATCGGTTATCAGCTCCACCAGCTCGTCCACCTCCGGTCGCTGCTGCTCCCGGAAGGCGATATAGCCGATCTGCTCTTTAACCAACTCTCTGCATCTATTTCGATCTATCGCATCAATCGGCTCGGTAACTGATTGATTGATAGATGGATAAAGATAGCTATTATTAAGATAATTCATATTATTGTAAGGGACTTCCGAAAATGGGAACTCTGCACTTCCGCTTTGAGGAAGTCTTGACTTCCCATTTGGGGAACTCTTGACTTCCGTTTTTGGGAAGTCAGGACTTCCTGTTTCGGGAAGTCTGAAATCATCACTGGGAGGGGGAATAGGCTGCTGCGGAATCGATTTGGTGGTGAACCTCTTGACATAGATCCGGGTAGGGTGGCCCTGGCCTTGCTTGACCCGTTCAATTAGACCGATGCCAGTCACGGTGTCCAGTTCGGCAAGCAGCCGCACTCCTTTGTTGTGCCCACAGTTAAGGGCGGTCTGGATCTCGTCAAGGGTGTAATGGATATAGACCCTGCCGTAGTGGTCGTACCAATGGTTCTTAATTGACAGCCCCATGCGGTCAAGCATAAGGCCGTAAAGCAGCTTTGCATCTGTGGACAAATTTTTGAACTGTTGTCCGGTCACAAGCAGCCGGGGAATACGGTAATAGGAAAACTGTTCGGATTCTTCGCCGTAGAAATAGTCAAAATAGACCTGCTTCTGCAATCTGCTCACCTCCTACCGAACAGGGGATTATAATACGGGATTCCGGTAATGCAGCAGAATTGAACCGCTGACCTCTTGACTGGCGTTCAAGAGGTCAGATTCTAAAATCTGCAATAAAAAAAGCGATGTTCTGATTTGAACACCGCTATAAACACGAAATGCGTCCCGATTTGGGACGCATTTCATGGAAAATATGTAGTTATGGGGGTATCATTCATCCGGTGGAAAAAATGGGGGTTACTGACCATCCGGGTGCAAATGGGTAGGGAGCTTGAATGGCGGGGTATGTCAATCTGGGCCAAAAAGTTATGAAAAAGCCTGTTTTCTTACGAAAACAGGCTTTTCGTAAGGCCAATTTGGTGGAGATAAGCGGGATCGAACCGCTGACCTCTTGAATGCCATTCAAGCGCTCTCCCAGCTGAGCTATACCCCCGAATACTCCGATTTTGTTGTCGGATATTCGGCCTTACATTATAAAGTTGTTGAATATGGTCGCTCAAATGCGGGCTCGTTTCTAACTTTCCACGCTCCCAGCTGAGCTATACCCCCATATTTGGTTCGCTGTCAGAAGACTTCTGTATTATAGCACACTTGCGGAATTTGTCAAGGGATTTTTCGTGAATTTCAGAAAAATTTCGGAGCGGCATTTGCCGCTCCGGTTTTGCTTACAGCTCGGTGAATTCATAGATATAGGTCACGGCACCGCGCCAGGCGTAGACGATCTGTCCGTTGGGGCGGACTTCCTTTTCAAATTTGTCGAAGTCCTTGCCGTGCTTGCGGCGGATGTAGTCGGCGGGGTCAGAAAGCTCTGCCTCCTCGAAGCTGCGCTGGGGGTAGGCCTCGCCGGCGCAGGCGTTGAGGAAGGTCATCACGATCTCGTATTCTCTCATGTGCTTCTCCTTTCAAAGTCCCAGTGCGTCCAGCAGGGGCGCGCACTGCTCCCGGCGGAAGCCGTGGGCCAGGGTCTCATCCGCCAGATTGCCGTGGAAATCGCTGGCGCAGGAGTGCATCAGCCCGAATTCGTCGGCGATGGCGGCGAGGCTTTCCCGCTGCTCCGGGGTATAGGCGGCGTAGTGGACCTCCATGGCGGCCTTTTCTCCGGCCAATTCCTTAAACCGGCGGACCAGGGCCCGCTCGCCCTCGGCATCCAGCAGGTAATAGTACAGGTGCGCCAGCACGGGGATTCCGCCCGCGTCCAGGATGGCCTCCACGGCCTCTTCCAGGGTCACATACTTCAGCGGGTTCGCCACATAAGCAAGCCGCTGACCGTGGGCTCCCATGTACACGTCGAAGGCCTCGTCGGCGGTGGCCACATAGCCCCGCCGCTGCATCTCCTTGGCGATCTGCATGCGGCCGAAGTGGCGGCTGTTCGGGTTGGCGGCCTGGAGCTCGTCGTAGGTGCCCACGTCGATGCCCAGGGCCCGGAGCTTTTCCAGGATGGCACTGAGGTAGGGGCGGCGGTCGGGCTGGTTGTTCCGGAGGACTGCCCGGAGCTTGGGGTTTTCAGGATCGATGCCCAGGGCCACCACATGGAGCTCCTGGTCCAGATAGCGGCAGGTGATCTCCGCGCCCTGAATGAGCGTCAGGTCCGGGAAGGCCCCTTGAAGTGGCACCAGGTCCGCTGTGGCGTTGTGGTCCGTCAGGGCCAGAATGCCGATCCCGGCCTCCCGGGCGGCGGTGAGCAGCTCCACGGGGGTCAGACTGCCGTCGGACAGACAGCTGTGGGTGTGCAGGTCGATATAGCTTCCTTTCATCAGAATTTCTCCTTCTGTTACGTAGCCTATATCATACCAATGTTTCGCGCCCGGCGCAAATGGGGATGTTTCATAAAGAATCGCCAGGAGAATTGGAGAAAATGACGGTTTAGCGGCCCTTTTTGTAGAGTCCGTGGCGGTTGCAGTAGTAATAGAGGGTGCCGAGCCCCCGCATCTGGAGCCGGGTCTGGGCATTGCCCTCGGGGTAGAGCTTCACCAGCTGGACCCGGTCGCAGGTGACGTAGGCCAGGAAGGAGATGAAATGCTCCTTGGTCATGGGGTGGTGGACGGTGATGAACTGCTCGTCCTCCACCTGCTCGATGGTGACGGCGTGGTCGTTGTCGGCCTCCTCGGCCTCCAGAGGCGGCAGGGTCACGCCGCAGCAGCTCACCACTGCACTGCCGGTGCTGTGGATGATGTTGCCGCAGATGGGGCAGACATAGAACTTGCACCGGCGCAGATTGCCGCTGACATTGCGGTTGGTGATGTGCTCACCGTTCATCAGCTCGATGACGGAGATGCCCAGAGCCTGGGCCAGGGGCTGGAGGAGGGTGATGTCCGGCAGACCCTTGGCAGTCTCCCACTTGGAGACGGTCTTGCTGCTGACGCCCAGCTTTTCAGCCAGCTCCGCCTGGGTCATCCGGCGGTCCTCCCGGAGATTGCGGATGGTACTGCCGGTCACATAGGTATTCATGGTCAACACTTCCTTTCTGCCAACAGCATACCACGAACGGACCGCAGAAGCAACCTGCGCTCCGTAGACAGAGCTTCCGTAAAGAAAGGGCGGCAGTTCCTTGGCAAAACTTACATAACCCCATATAATTGGGATCAATACAAAACGGCTGGAGGATGATACCCATGGGGAAAAACAAGCTGCGTCCCGCGCTGGCGGCGTTTCTGCTGATGCTGACCATGAGCCTTCTGTCCACGGCACTGAGCTTTTTCGTCTCCCCGGTCTGTGTGTATCAAAAAGCATTGTAGAGGCGATCAGAAGGTGAATTGCCCGAAAGGGCAAGAGATGCCACCCTGGGGTGTTGGTCGTCCGCAGATTTTGCCAAAGCAAAATCTGTCGCCGTAAGGCGAAAAGACGGTTATTTTCCTTCGGAAAATCCGAAAATCAAAGATTTTCGGCGGACGAGCAATGCTCGCCCCTACATTCTTATGGGAAAGAGCGTTCGATGACAGTCTGAGCAGAGGAAGCGTTGCTTCCTCTGCTTGATAGAAAAAGAAATGACCCTCGACCTGTCAGCTAATCACTCTGACTGTCGAGGGTCACTTCATGAAGTTGTTGGGTTCCAGCATTTTCGTAACCTCAGCTTTCTACAGTTTTGATCGGGGTAAGTTTACTTAGTACATTGGACTCACTCCTTTGTTGTGCCTTTATGATAACGCGGGGGAGGGGATTTTTCAAGATGGGATGTTCCATAAGAATAGGTGCAAAAAGTTGGAGAAACTGCGGATGGACAGGGGAAATCATGTGTGGTATGATATTTATGTTGGGCGGCCTGGGGCCGTCTTTTTTATGGCCCGGTCCGGGCGGGCTATGGTTCGCAGGCGAATTCCAGCATCCGCAGGTTCCGGCTTTCCCGGAGGAGGATATATTGCTCGATGACGGCGCGGTCGTCGTCGGAGAGGGGAGCCAGGAGCTGCTCCCACCGGGGCTCCAGGTCGCGGAGCTGTGCCGTCAGCCGGGCATATTCCGGATCCGACCGGACCGCTTCCCGAATGGCCCAGTAACGGGCACAGAATTTCTCGTGTTCATCAAACGCCATACAGATCACCTTTTTCTTCATTACTATACTCTTGAGATATTAAATATCCCTATAGTTCCACATTATATCTTTTATTGAAATAAAATCAATAGAAACGATAGAAACTATCTGATAAAGATAGCGCGAGGGATACTATGGGATCAAAACGTTTTTTGATGGAAGGCAATCTCTGCGGTGAGCGGGTCCGGCTGGGTCGGGCCATGCAGAAGCCGCCCATGCGCCAGGAGGACCTGGCGCGGGAGATCAATCTGATGGGCATGGAGATCACGCCCCTGATCATCTCCCGGATCGAAAAGGGCCAGCGGCACGTCTGCGACGGCGAGCTGCTGATGCTCGCCCGTGCCCTGCACGTCACCATGGAGTGGCTCTGCGGCGCGGAGGAATGAAAAAAGGGTCAAAAAATACGTCATTCCGAGCCAGTGCGCACACTGGCGTGGGAATCTCCGAAAGAGACGTAAAAGTCGTAAAACTTGAGCGAAAAGTTACGGGATTGCCACGTCGGCCTGCGGCCTCCTCGCAATGACGTGCTTTTTGACACGCTGAAAGGGGACCGCTGAACATTTCAGCGGTCCCCTTTTTGTTATGCGCGGGCGCGGGTGGCACTGGCGGCGGCATCTGCCATGCGGCTGAGGAACTGGCCTGCGGTGGGCTTGGGGATCTGACCGGAGGACGTGGTGGGGAAGTAGTTCCGCCAGACATCGTCCCGCCGCCGGGTCCAGGCGGTGGTCACCGTGGTCCGCAGGGATTTTTCCACATTGGTGGCACTGGTGCCGAATTCTGCCGCCAGGGCCGGGTAGAGGGACTTGGTCAGCTGCTGGCAGGGATCGGCCATCATCAGCATCACGCCCCGCCGCAGGAACCGGAAGCCCTGCTGGCTGGTGGGCGCGCCCATGCGGACCAGCAGGGCGGTCACATAGTCAAATGGTTCCGGGCAGACGGGGACCTCCTCCCGGTCCTGGGACAGGACCTCGGCGATGTGGTCCGCCACACTCTGGGTGGTGCAGGGCTTCATGATGAGCTCGTCCACCTGATACCGCTCCAGAGCCGTGGTCATGTAATTGCTGAAATACCGCCCGGTGACGATGAACCGGGGGCAGTCCTCCCATTCCCGGAGCCGCTTGATGAGGGTCAGGCCGTCCACGCCCGCCAGCAGCAGGTCCAGCACCACCACATCGGGCCGGAAACGCTCCGCGGCGGCCAGAGCCTGGTCGCCGTCGGTGCAGGCCAGGACCTCATACTCCCGGCCCAGGCCCCGGACCAGCTTCTCCCGCCAGATCTCCGATGCATCCGCAATGAGGATCTTGCGCATATCCATCACCCCCTTTCCTTTTGCCGGTACAACATTGTGCCTATTATAGTACCAGATTTTGGCGAAACTTGCAATGTGGTGTGCCCCGGGAAAAGGCGAACAATTTCGCCCACAAGGGGGCTTGCATTTTCACCGGATTTCCGTTATAATACGCCCGTATTTGGTGCAAATACGGAACTTTATTTAAGGAGAATTTCCATGACTGAATTTCTGAAGAATCTGACCCTGGCCTCTGTGCTGCCCGCAGCCGTCGTGCTGGTGGTGGGCATGCTGGCCATCCGGGTCATCCTGAAGCTGGTGGACAAGTCCATGTCCAAGACCAAGCTGGAAAAGGCCGCCGTGAGCCTGATCCGCAGCCTGCTGCGGGTGGTCCTGTGGGTGCTGCTGGGCCTGATGGTGGCCGACAAGCTGGGCATCGATGTGACCGGCGTGGTGGCTCTGGCCTCCGTTGCCTCCCTGGCTCTGTCCCTGAGCCTGCAGGATGCCCTGTCCAATGTCATCGGCGGCTTCATGCTGCTGAGCAACCACCCCTTCCACTCCGGTGACTATGTGGAGATCGCCGGTCAGGGCGGCACCGTCCAGACCATCGACATCACATACACCAAGCTGACCACTGCCGACAACAAGACCATCTCCATCCCCAACTCCGCCGTGGTCTCCAGCCAGATCGTCAACTACTCCACCTCCGGCACCCGCCGGGTGGACATCAATGTGTCCGCCTCCTATGATGCCCCCATCGCCGCCGTCAAGGCCGCGCTGCTTCAGGCCGCCAAGCTGGACACCGTTCTCATGACTCCCGCCGAGCCCTTTGCTGCTGTGGTGAGCTATGGCGACAGTGCCATCAACTACACCCTGCGCGTCTGGGTCCCCGCCGCCGAGTACTGGAACGCCTTCTTCACCATCAACGAGAACATCAAGGCCGAGTTTGACAAGGCCGGTGTGGAGATGACCTATCCCCACCTGAATGTCCACGTGGACAAGTAAATCCCCACCCCCCGGCGGGAATCCTCCCGCCGGGGATTTTTTGACCGATTTGGTATCCATTTATTGTTATTGTGAATAGGAATTATTCCTGTTTATTATGAAACCATACAAAACTACCATAACTAAGAAATATTTACTTGCCGAAACTGTGCATATATGCTATGATGTAGGCACACGGAGCGGATGCCCCGGAATAATGTTCAAGGAGGAACGAGTATGATTACTTTCATTTGCTGCGTTGCACTTCTGCTGGTGGGCTATCTGCTCTACGGCAAATATGTGACCAAGGTCTTCGGTCCTGACGAGCGTCAGACCCCCGCCTATTCCATGGAGGACGGCGTCGACTACGTCCCCATGCCCACCTGGAAGGTTTTCCTGATTCAGCTGCTGAACATCGCCGGTACCGGTCCCATCTTCGGTGCCCTGGGCGGCGCGCTGTTCGGCCCCGTTGCCTACCTTTGGATCGTCTTCGGCTGTATCTTCGCCGGTGCCGTCCATGACTACTTCTGCGGCATGCTGTCCATGCGCCACGGCGGCGCATCCATCTCCGAGCTGACCGGCCACTACCTGGGCAAGGGTATGCTGCAGGTCATGCGCGTGTTCTCCGTGATCCTGCTGGTCATGTGCGGTGTCGTCTTCACCACCGGCCCCGCCGGTCTGCTGGCTCTGCTGACCCCCGAGAGCCTGGACACCACCTTCTGGATGTGGACCGTCATGGTCTACTACCTGATCGCCACCTTCGTGCCCATTGACAAGGTCATCGGCAAGCTGTACCCCATCTTCGGTGCCTGCCTGATCATCATGGCCATCGGCGTTTCCGGTTCCATGCTCTTCTCCGGCAAGTTCGTCATGCCCGAGCTGTGGGAGAACTTCGGCAACATGCATCCCAACGGCACTCCCATCTGGTCCTTCATGTTCATCGCCATCGCCTGTGGTGCCATCTCCGGCTTCCACGCCACCCAGTCTCCCATGATGGCCCGCTGCTGCAAGTCCGAGAAGGAAGGCCAGCGCGTGTTCTACGGCGCCATGATCGCCGAGGGTGTCATCGCCATGGTCTGGTGTGCCGCCGGCTGCACCGTCTACCCCGTCATCAAGTCCTCCATCGCTGAGGGTGTCGCCATCGGCACCTCCACCGTGGTCTACGCCATCTGCCAGTCCACCATGGGTAAGCTGGGCGGCATCCTGGCCCTGCTGGGCGTCATCGTCTGCCCCATCTCCTCCGGTGATACCGCTTACCGCTCCGCCCGTCTGACCATCGCCGACTGGCTGAAGATCGACCAGGGCAACTGGAAGAAGCGTCTGGGCCTGACCGTTCCCATGCTGGCCATCGGCGCCGTCATCTGCCACATTGACTACTCCATCGTCTGGAGATACTTCTCCTGGTCCAACCAGACCCTGGCCATGATCGCCCTGTGGGCCGCCTCCGTCTACCTGGCACAGCAGAAGAAGAACTACTGGCTCACCGCCGTCCCCGCCACCTTCATGTCCGCCGTCTCCGCCACCTACTTCATGGCCGCCGGTGAGTGCATGGGCCTGCTGTGGACTCCCATGGGCATCCCCATGAGCACCTACTATCCCATCGCCGTGGTCGTCGGCATCGCCTTCGCCGCCGCCATGCTGGCCCTGTTCGTGAACAAGACCAAGAAGTATAAGACCCTGGCTGTCAAGTAAATCCTGCCTTCCCCGGAGCCGACCCTTTTGGGTCGGCTCCTTTGAGCGTGTCAAAAAAGTACCCGTAGGGGCGACCCTCGGTCGCCCGTGGATTTTGCCAAAGCAAAATCCATCGCCGCAAGGCGAAAATACGGTTATTTTTCTTCGGGAAATCCGAAAAACTACGTTTTTCGGCGGGCGAGCGAGGCTCGCCCCTACAATTCTTTCCGGGAAGCAGGTTCTTTGACGGTCTGGGAGCCGACCCTTTTGGGTCGGCTCCTTTTCCATTTTCCGATAAAAGGTATTGAGCTTTCCGGGGGATTCTGCTATAATGAATCCGTATAACCATAATTCAGGAGATGAATTCTATGAGAGATAACAATTCCCGCCGTGGTCCCGGTGAACGCCGTGACCGGCGTTTTGAGGGCAAGCGCGAGCCCCGCGCCGCCGCCCCCGCTCCCGTGGAGGAGGAGGACGAGACCCGTCTGGAGGGCCGCAATGCGGTGTCCGAGGCCCTGAAGGCCGGCCGCACCATCGACAAGGTCTTCATCGCCGACGGCGATACCGACAAGTCCCTCCAGCGTCTGGCCGCTCTGGCCAAGGAGGCCGGTGCCGTCATCGTCCCCGTGGACCGCCGGAAGCTGGACATGATGTCCACCACCCATTCCCACCAGGGCATCATCGCCCAGGCCGCCGCCCATGAGTATGCCACCATCGACGACATTCTGGAGGAGGCCGCCGCTCGCGGTCAGGCTCCCCTCATCGTCATCTGCGACGAGCTGAGCGATCCCCACAACCTGGGTGCCATCATGCGTTCCGCCGAGTGCGCCGGTGCCCACGGCGTCATCATCCCCAAGCGGCGCAGTGTGGGCCTGACCGCCACCGTGGCCAAGGCCTCCGCCGGTGCCGTGGAGTACATGAAGGTGGCCCGGGTCGCCAACATCAACAACGCCATCCACGAGCTGAAGGAGCGGGGCGTCTGGGTCTTCGGTGCCGCAGGCGAGGGCTCTGAAGCGATGTATCGCGCCGACCTGACCGGCCCTGCCGCCATCGTCATCGGCAACGAGGGTGACGGCATCAGCCAGCTGGTCCGCAAGAACTGCGATATGCTGATTCACATCCCCATGTCCGGCAAGATCTCCTCTCTCAACGCCTCCGCCGCCGCTTCCATCCTCCTCTATGAGGCGGTCCGCCAGCGGCTGAACCTGGGAGTGTGAGCCCATGGACGACAATGACATTCTGATCCCCGAGGAGGAGCTTCCAGAGTTTACCCTGGAGGACATTATGCGGGAATTCGGCTCCGGCAGTGAGGACGACACCATCCACGATGATGTGACCCCGGAGCTTCTGGAGGACCTGCCGGTGCAGGAGCTTCTGGAGGATGCCCCCGTGGCGGAGCATCTGACAGCCCAGGAGGAGCCGGAGCTGCTGACCTGGACCCCCCGGCCCAAATCAGCCCCCGCCGCTGACCTAAGCGATACCCAGTCCTTTGCCCCGGTGACCACCGCCAGCGCGGGGGACACCCAGCGCATCGACACCGAAAAGATCCGTTCCCAGGCCCCCAAGGGAAGCCTCTCCGATGATACCCAGAAATTTACCCCGGTGGGGGAGACGGAAGTACCCGCTCCTGCGGGCGCGGAGCCCTTCTCTTCCAACTGGGAGCCCCAGTACGACCAGCCCGTGGAGGAATACACCCCCCCGGAGCCCATCATCTTCCGGCCCCGGTTCCGGCTGGGCGAGCTCAAGCGCAAGCTCATGGAGGGTCCGGAGCAGCGGTACTACGCCCTCAGCGAGCAGGGCGTGGGCAAGCTCCAGATCGCCCTGTTCGTCAGCATGCTCATCGTGGTGCTGGCGGTGGCTTCCATCGTGCTCCACCGGCTGGATATGGTCCGGGAGAATCGGATGCGCCTGCTGGTCTTCGGCGAGCTCTTTGCCATGCTGATCTCCGCGCTTCTGTGCTGGGAGCGGCTGACCGACGGCCTCGCGGGTCTTTTCAAGGCCCGGTTCAATACCGATACATTGCTTTTGTTCTCCTTCGCCGCCTGTATCGCCGACGGCATCTACTGCCTCCAGGCCGTGAAGGTCCCCTTCTGCGCCGCCTTCAGCCTCCAGTGCCTGATGTGCCTGTGGTCTGAGTATCAGAAGCGGTGCACCGAGCTGCACCAGATGGACACCCTGCGCAAGGCCACCCGGCTCGGCCGGATCATCAAGGCCGAGGGTTGCCACGAGGGCCGTCCCGGCTTCGCCGTCACCGAGGGCCAGCCGGAGGATTTCATGGACACCTACCGTGCCCCCTCCGCCCCCCAGACTGCTCTGGACCGCTTCACCCTCGTCGCCCTGGCGGCCTCCATCCTGGTGGCCCTGGCGGCGGGCATCCGCGGCGGCATCCAGACCGGCATCCATACCTGGTCCGCCGCCATTCTGGCGGCCTGCCCCGCGACACTGCTGATCTCCCAGACCCGTCCCGCCTGGACCCTCCAGCGGCGGCTCCACCGGTTCGGCTCCGTCATCTGCGGCTGGCAGGGCGTGAAGGCCTCCGGCGGTAAGGCCGCCGTGCCCCTGAGCGACGAAAATCTGCTCCCCATGGGCAGCGTGAAGATCAACGGCATCAAGTTCTACTCCAGCCGCAATCCCGACACCATCACCGGCTACGCCACCGCCATCATGACCGCCAGCGGAAGCTGCCTGGCCCCCCTCTTCGAGCACATACACAAGAGCCGCCGGGGACAGTCCTTCGTGCTGGACGAGTACAAGAGCTACAGCGGCCGTGGCTGCGGTGCCATCATCTGCGGCGAGAGCGTTCTGCTGGGCACCCAGGAGTTCCTCAAGAGCATGGGTATCGCCCTGCCCGGCGGCACCCAGGTGGACCAGGCCGTCTACATCGCCATCGACGGCGAGTTCTGCGGCGTGTTCGCCCTGGCCTACGGCAAGCTCAAGGGTGTCAGCGCGGGCCTGCACGCCCTGTGCAGCCAGCGGCGGCTGACCCCCGTGCTGGCCAGCACCAATTTCCTGCTGACCGAGGGCTTCCTGCGCAGCCGCTATGGCGTGGACACCCGGCGCATGGCCATCCCGGAGCCCGCAGAGCGGGAAAAACTGGCGGCCTGGGCTCCCGAAGCCGAGAACTGCGTCCCCTGCGCCCTGACCACCCAGGAGGGCCTGGCCGGTGCGGCCTTTGCCATCACCGGTGCCCGGAGCCTGCGCATCGCCTCTGTGGCGGGCGCGGCGGTCCATATCCTGGGCGGCATCGTGGGTCTGGCGGCGGTGCTGATCCTGACCCTGACGGGCCGGACCGATCTGCTGACCCCCGCAAACCTGCTGCTGCTGGAGCTCATCTGGGCCATCCCCGGCCTGATGTTCACCGAGTGGACAAGAAACAGTTGATGTTCTCGATATAAATCCCCTGGGGGATTTTCGATATACGCAAAGCGTTCGATATGTGCGAAGCACTCGATATGCCCTGCGGGGCGAGAGGGGATTTGGATCATATCGAATCTGCACAGCAGATATATCGAATCCGCTTGCGGATATATCGATTTGCGCCAGCAAAATATCGACAAGCACCCAATGCTTACGGCATTGGGTGCTTTTTTACGCCCCCTGACGGACAATTGTGTTTGTGTATACATAACAAAAACGGAAACTCTATATTGTCGCAAATGCACAAATGTCCGCCGTATGTATTCAAAAATGCGATTTGAACAAAATAATCATTGAAATCCGGCCGGTATTCATGTATAATGACCGTGTTGTGGTTTTGACCAAGCCACCTACGGATATTCACGGGAGGCAGGGCCTTCCCGAAAGGAGTTTTTAATCATGTATACCGTTAATTCCATCCGCAACATCTGTCTGCTGGGCCATAGCGGAAGCGGCAAGTCCGCCCTGGCTGAGAGCCTGCTCTACATGACCGGTGCCATCGTCCGTATGGGCAAGAATGCCGACGGCAACACCGTTTCCGATTTCGATCCTGAGGAGACCCGCCGCAACATTTCCATCTCCACCTCCGTGATCCCCCTGGAGTACAAGAACATCAAGATCAATGTTCTGGACACCCCCGGTGCCTTCGACTTCTCCGGTGCCGTGATGGAGGCCCTGCGCGCCGCTGACGCCGCCATCCTGGTGCTCTCTGCCAAGGACGGCATCACCGTCGGCTTTGAGAAGGCATGGAAGTACTGCGAGGAGCGCAATATGCCCCGCTTCGTCTACATCTCCAAGGTCGATGAGGACAACTCCGACTACAACGCCACCTTCGAGGCCCTGCGCGAGAAGTATGGCAACAAGATCGCTCCCGTGGTCGTTCCCATCTGGAACTCTGCCAAGAAGGTCACCGGCATCATCGACGTGCTGAACAAGCGCGCCTATGAGATGCAGAACCTGAAGCGCGTGGAGATCCAGGTCCCCGCTGACAAGGAAGCCGTCATCGAGGAATTCAACGATGCACTGAAGGAAGCCGTCGCCGAGACCGACGAAGAGCTGATGGACCGCTTCTTCGAGGGTGACGATTTCTCCTACGCCGAGATGATCAACGGCATGCACCAGGGCGTCAAGGACCTGAGCATGTTCCCCGTGCTCTGCGGCTCCGGCACCACCTGCCTGGGCTCCCTGATGCTGATGGACCACATCATCGACCTGCTGCCCAACCCCGTCCAGGGCAACTACCACAAGGCCACCAACGCCGAGGGTAAGGTCGAGGAGTTCGTCGTCTCTCCCGGCGGCGTTCCCTCCGCTTTCGTCTGGAAGACCGTTTCCGATCAGTACGGCAAGTACTCCTTCATCAAGGTCCTGTCCGGCGAGATCACCTCCGACACCACTCTGGTCAACTCCCGCACCGGCGAGACCGAGAAGCTGGGCCGTCTGTACAATATGTGCGGCAAGAAGTCCACTGAGGTCAAGGTCCTGACCTGCGGCGACATCGGTGCCATCGGCAAGATGGACAAGGTCAAGACCGGCGATACCCTGTGCGATCCTCGTAAGGTCGTCTCCCTGAAGGGCATCCCCTACGCCCCCGCCTGCTACTCCATGGCCATCGCTCCCAAGGTGAAGGGTCAGGAAGAGAAGGTCGGCACCGGCCTGAACCGTCTGAACGAGGAAGATCCCTCCTTCAACCTGGTCAACAACGCCGAGACCCATCAGCTGGTCCTGTCCGGCACCGGCGATCAGCAGCTGGATGTCCTGGTCTCCAAGCTGAAGTCCCGCTTCGGCGTCGATGCCATCCTGGCTCCCGCCAAGGTCGCTTACCGCGAGAAGATCAAGAAGACCGTCGAGGCCCACGGCCGTCACAAGAAGCAGACCGGCGGCTCCGGCCAGTTCGGTGATGTTTGGGTCCGCTTCTCTCCCCAGGAGGAGACCAACGACCTGATCTTCGACGTCGAGGTCGTCGGCGGTGCCGTTCCCAAGAACTTCAACCCCGCCGTTGAGAAGGGCATCCAGGAAGCCATCCTGAAGGGCCCCCTGGCCGGTTACCCCATGGTCGGTCTGAAGGCCGTCCTGTACGATGGCTCCTACCACCCCGTTGACTCCAACGAAATGGCATTCAAGCTGGCCGCCATCCTGGCCTTCAAGGAGGCTATGCCCAAGGCCATGCCCACCCTGCTGGAGCCTGTCGGTGCCCTGGCCGTCACCGTTCCCGAGACCTACGTCGGCGACGTCATGGGTGACCTGTCCAAGCGTCGCGGTCGCCCCATGGGCATGAACCCCGATAAGGACGGCAACACCGTCATCGAGGCCGAGGTTCCCATGGCTGAGATGGCCTCCTACGCCATCGACCTGCGCGCCATGACCCAGGCCCGCGGCTCCTTCACCCTGGAGTTCGTCCGCTACGAGGAAGTGCCCAAGGCCAACCAGGACAAGATCATCAAGGAAGCCCAGAACGAGGACTGATTTGACTGCAAACCTAAGGCCCGGACCATTCGGTCCGGGCCTGTTTTGGTCATCCGGAATTGCTTTTTTATTCCCGCAATTAGATGAAAACTTTGCTCTGCGCATTGCTTTCTTTGTTTTTTCGTGCTATACTGGTATCGGAAACCCGAAAAAACACGGAAAAAGGAGAAATCATCATGAAAAAGATCATCGCGCTGACCCTGGTTCTGGTCCTGGTCCTGTCCCTGTGCGCCTGCGGTGCCAAGGAGGATCTGTCCGGCACCTGGAAGACCACCCTGGACATGTCCGCCAGCTACAACGCAGAGCTCGCGGCCACCGACCCCACCATGGCCGAGTACCTGAAGCTGGACAGCTTCGATGTGCCTCTGACCATGGAGCTGAAGACCGACGGCACCTACACCATGACCGTGGACCGCGCCGACCTGCAGACCGTTCTGGACCAGGTCATCGAGGCCACCAAGAGCGGCATCCTGGCCTATTTCGAGGAGATCCTGGCCCAGGAGGGCATCGAGATGGAGGTCAGCGAAGCCATGGCCCTCATGGGCATCTCTCTGGACGATCTGGTGGCCGAGCTGACCGCCCAGTTCGAGTCCGAGGAGTTCTACGCCTCCATGGGCGGCGAGGGCAACTGGAAGGCCGGCAAGGGCAAGTTCTACATGACCGACAGCCTGGATATTCCCGCCGGCATCGGTGAGTACAACACCTACGTCCTGGAGGGCGACACCCTGACCCTGGATGCAGGCACCGAGACCCTGGACGAGGCTTCCGCCGATATGTTCCCCATGATCTTCACCCGCGTCAACTAAGCAAAAACCCCCGGACGAAAGTCCGGGGGTTTTCTGCGTCCGTAGGGGCGATCAAGGATCGCCCGGCCAATTTGGCAGAATTGGCGACCGTTTTCGGCGATTGCCTATGCTGGATAAAAGAGAGCGACCTGAAATAAGCACGTCATTGCGAGGGCCGTCAGGCCCGTGGCAATCCCGTCGATTTTTCGGGTACCCCTTGTACCACGGGATTGCCACGTCGGGCTTTGCCCTCCTCGCAATGACGTGTTTTTTCGACATCTTCGGTGTCGGTGGGCGCCCAGAAAGAAAACCGCTGCGAAAGCAGCGGTTTTTTCTCAGCAAAACGGGAAGAAGCAGATGGCACCGGGGCACATGCGGTTGCAGAGCATGCACAGGCACAGACTGGTGCAGGGGTTCATCCTGAGGTCGAAGCCCTGGAAATTCCCCGCCTGACGGCGGTAGGTGTCGCCCCCATGCTCCATCCGATCCAGGGCGTTCAGGTATTCCTGATTGCCGGGGTCCATGGAAACGGCCTTGCGGATATGCTCCAGAGCCGTGACCTGGTTGCCGATGCCCTGATTCGCCAGGGCACTGAGGTAGTACCACTCGGCCCCGTGGACGCCCTCAAACTGGGCGAGCATATTCAGAGCCTCCCGGTAGCGGCGGTAGAGGATGTAGTTGTAGGCGGCCTGGAGATAGGAGTCGGCATACTTCTGGCTGTAGCTGCGCTGCTGCTGATAGTAGCCGCCGAAGGGGTTATAGCCGTAGAAGCCGCCCTGGCCGTAGGGATTGTAGCCCTGGGAGCCGGGGCCCTGGTTCTTCTCGGGATTCTTGATGCGGTCGTAGGCGTCGTTGACCTCCTGCATCTTTTTCGCCGCGTATTCGTCCCCCGGATTGGCATCCGGATGGTATTTTTTTGCTAATTTTCGGTAGGCCCGCTTGATCTCCTCGTCCGAGGCATCGGGGCTGACGCCCAGGACCTGATACGGATCAGCCATCTTGGTTCTCCTTCCCACTCTCTCGCTGCATCCGCCGGTAGCTCAGCCAGATGCCGCTGTACAAAATATTGTCGAGGATACCCTTATCCTCCACCAGGGGCAGCCGCTCGTAGCTATCCGTACACTGGGCCATGGCCAGCACCAGATACTGCTCCCATTTTTCGAAATCCTCCCCGCAGCCCTGGGCCGCGAAGGGATTGTATTTTCCGTGTTTCACATCCCGACGGTAGTCGATGGCCGCGTCCGCCAGGTAGATGAATCGGCCCAGGTAAAAGCCCATCTGCCGCAGGTCCTCGGCCCAGCGGTCCTCGTGGACCACCAGAAGCTCCGCCATGAGCTCGCCGAAGCAGCCCGCTGGCTCGTCGGGATTGGGGCACTGCGCCTTTTCCAGGGCACTGAGCCGCCGGATGCAGCTTTCGATGGCGGCGCACTGGCGGGGGTAGGCCGCCGCAATTTCCGCTTCGTGCCGCCCGAAGATCGTCGCCAGGAGCTTTGCGGAATATTTTCCGTCGTCCTGCCAGTCGTCCCGGGCCTTGTAGGCCGCCAGGGCCACATTCATCCGGGCCGCGTAGCGGATGTATTCATTGTCGGTCCAGGGGCGGGCTTTCGCCGGATGTGCGATACAGCGGCCCCGGCCGTTTTCTTCATCGGGTTCGTAAAGGCTCATGAGCAGCAGAGCCAGGAACGCCATATCGTAGCTCAGGCCCAGGCGGCAGAGCTGGCCGTCCGCCTCCCGGATGGCGCGGCAGATGCCGCAGTAGACCGACTGGTAGCGGTTTTTCTGTTCCTCGCTGAGCTCTTCCAGCGAGGCAATCACGAATCCAAACATTTGCGGCACCTCCATTCTTTGGAATCGTAGCGAATAATTGTGAACTGGGTATAAATAACGGGGGATTTTTTGAAATAACCATCCCGTAGGGGCGAGCCGCGCTCGCCCGCCGTCCCGAAGGGGCGGGATGTGCGGCAATTCTGTCGAATTGCCCGGGCGACCGAGGGTCGCCCCTACAGCTTGTGCTGCTGTAAAATTCTGTTCACCAGCCCGCCGAAGAGGAGAATGCACATGCACCAGTAGATCCACAGCAGACCCAGGGCCACGGTGTAGACGGAGCCGTAGATATTCGTATACCGGCTGAGCATCCGCCCCACGTACAGGGAAAATCCCCGGGAGAAGAGCTGCCAGCCCAGAGCCGCCATCACCGCACCGGGCAGATTCGCCCAAAAGCGGCTGCGCCGGTTGGGCAGGACCATGTAGATCAGATCGAAGATCAGAACCTGGGCCAGAAGCAGCCACACGCTGCGCCAGTCGATCAGCTCCGACAGGAGTCTCCCCAGCCAGAGCCGGTCCGCCAGAGCCTGACCGAAGACCTGAAACACCAGCGTCAGCAGCACCAGCAGCAGAAAGACAAAGGTGTAGCCCACGCAGATCAGCCGGGTACAGAGCCAGCCCCGGTCCTCCCGGACCCCATAGATCCGGTTCAGCCCCGCCAGGAGCCCGTGAATCCCCCGGCTGGCGGACCACAGAGCCGCCAGGGCGGAAACGCCCACCAGCCCTGCGGAGGAATTGTAGTAGGTGCTGACGATCAGACTCTCCGCCGCCCCCATCAGCGCACCGGGCAGGATGCCCTCCAAAAGCCGGATCAGATCCACCGCAGACAGGGCCGTGTAGCGCAGGGATGCCAGAATCAGCAGCAGCGCGGGGAAAATGGAGATGGCCAGAAAGTAGCAGGCATTGGCGGCATAGACGGGAATTTGCAGCTGAGCAAATTCCTCCAGCCGCTGGGCCCAAGTTTTCCCCATGACAAACCACCCCTTTCATCGGGATAGTTTACCACGGTTTCCGGGAAATAGAAGTCGGATTTTCTCAGCCACCGAACAGGGGGAACAGGTCGAAAATCACAAAGCGCAGGATGAAAATCACCAAAGCGGCAGCGCCGAGGATGCCCATGAGCTTGGAGTGAGTCTCAACATAATGCACTTCCTCATCGGTCAGGGGCATATCCTCTTTTTCCACTTCTTTCTCCCAGCCGAGGATGCGCTTTCTCATCTGGAGCCAGACGATGGCTTCTGCAGCCAGGATCAGAACGAGCAGAACAGTCAAAAGTGTTTTCATAGAAGGATCTCCTCATAATGGTTCTGTATGCGTCGTTGGGTGGCAGGCTCAGTCCTGCAATGCATCCGCGAAAAATTGGGGAAGGGTGGGCCAGGATTCGGTGATCTCCGGGGCCTCGTGGCTCCAACGCTCCACCGTCCCGGCGTGGGTCAGCAGGCAGTTGTCGCCGTCGGGGCAAACTGCGATGACGGTGCCCACGGGCTTGACTTCCAGCAGCTCCTCAGTTGCCATAGCTGCATGGAATTCGGCGGTCCGCGCTTCGGAGCGGTCCGGGGAGAGGAGCTCGTATTCATCGGAAAGGTATCCGCTTCCGGCGACCTTCCAGTAGGGGAGCAGGGGCGAATCGGAGACCAGCCTGGTCAGACCCTTGGTGAAATCCTCCTTCCGGTCCTTTTTGGCGGCGCGCAGGAGCCGCAGGGCATCCTTTTCCGACACCAGCCGCACCGGGCGGGGATGTTTCTTAAGCTCTTCAAACTGGGCCATGCCCTTTTCGATATAATCCTCGGTGGGCAGACGCAGGGGGGAAGTCTCCCGGACCCAGTAGCCCTGGGGGAATTCCTCCACCACGGGAACGGGGAAGAGGTGCTTCGAGGACAGGGCTTTTTCTTTTATCAACAGCTCCGCCGTGTCCCTGTGGATCAAAATCATGGGCGGCAGGATCATGCCCGGTTCCGGCACATGGACGCAGACGATGCCGCCTTCGGGCAGATCCCGGCGGCAGACGGTCCAGGGCAGGTGCACCTGATCGAGCTCATAGCACAGATCCCGGACCCGGGGCAGCATTCCGCCGATTTTTTCAAACATTTCGGGATCGTGTCCGGCCCTGCGGCCGTGACCGCTGACGGCGACCTGGGGGACAGAATGGACGGGGACGAGACAGAAATACTGAGTGCCCTCCCATTTTCCCCTGTCCTCCACCCAGAAGAAATCACAGGGGATGCTGTGTTCCAGACAGACCTGCCGGAACCGCTCCGGGACGGCCACAAAATTGGGGACCTCTCTGGGGCCGGGGGTCAGGTCGGCGTAGGCCTTGATCCGCTCCAGACGAACCTCGCCGCCGTCCCGGGCGGGGACGTCGAAGCGGTTCGCGCTGGCGTTTTCCTTGAAGTCCACGGCATTCAGGGCGAACCAGTCGCTCTCGCCGGTGAATTCCAGGTCATAGATGGCCCGAACGCCCCAGCTCTCCCGCTGGCAGAACTCCTCGATTTTGGCGAAAAGTTCTCCGATGTCGGGCCGGTCCAGGGTGATCTTGCACCAGCCCACGCAGTCGCATTTCAGACCCAGAGCGTGGACAAAATCAATATTCTGCTGGTACAGGGCTACCTGCTCTTCCAGCGTCTGCCGACCGGGGGATAGAAAACGGCAGTCCTTGTCCAAAATCCAGTGGAGGGTTTCTTTGTATTGCATCAGTTACCTCACCTAAATAATAACTGTAGGGCGGGAGGCTTGCTCCCGCCGCGAATTCCGCCATCGGCGGGATTCACATCGTCCAAAGGACGATCTGTGGGCGATTCTTGCCTGTCGGCAAGGGGATTTTTCGCCTGCGGCGTAAAATCCCGGCGGGGGCAAGCCCCCCGCCCTACGGTTCCGCCAATACGGGATAAAACGGACGAAAAGGGAACCGCAAGCGGTTCCCTTTCGATAAACTGCCGCTTATTCGGCGGAGATCATATAGTAGTAGACGGGCTGACCGCCGCGGATCAGGTTCACATCGGCATCGGGGCAGATGTCGGCGAAGATGTCAGCGGCCTTCTGGGCGTGACGCTCCTTCACATCGGCACCGTAGTAGATGGTGATATACTCCTTGCCGTCGTCCCGGACCTTCTGGGCCAGGGCCTTGAGCAGGACCTTGATATCCTTGCTGGTGGAGAAGAGCTGGGAGCCGTACAGAGCCATGTAGTCGCCCTCGTGGATGTCGAAGCCGTCGAAATCGGAGTTCCGGGCGGCGTAGGTGATCTGCATGGTGTCGACGGTACCGAGAGCCTCGGTCAGTGCCTCCTCGTTCTCCTCGATGGAGCCCTCAGGATTGAAGCTCAGCATGGCGGTGATGCCCTGGGGCACGGTCTTGGAGGGGATGACGATGACGTTCTTCTCGGTCAGGGCATCCACCTGCTGGGCGGCCATGATGATGTTCTTGTTGTTGGGCAGAACGAAGACGGTCTCAGCGGGGACCTTATTGACCGCAGTCAGGATGTCCTGGGTGCTGGGGTTCATGGTCTGGCCGCCGGAGATGATGCCGTCCACGCCCAGGTTCTGGAACACGTCAGCCAGGCCGTCACCGGCGCAGACGGACACAACGCCCAGGGGCTTCTCGGGAGCGGCGATCTTGGGGGCCTTCTCGTTCTCGGTCATGACCTTCTCGGTGTGCTGCAGGCGCATGTTCTCGATCTTGACGGTGACAAAGGAGCCGTAGTCGATGGCCTCGTGCAGAGCCTTGCCGGGGTCATTGGTGTGGACGTGGACCTTGATGATCTCCTCGTCGTCCACCAGCACCAGGCTGTCGCCCAGGGAGTCCAGGAAAGCCCGGAAGGGCTCCACATCCAGATCGTTCTCGCGCTGGATGATGAACTCGGTGCAGTAGGTGAAGGTGATGTCGTCGGTGTCGAAGTCGGAGAAGTCGGCGGCTTCCTTGGTTTCGGGCTCGGAACCGGTGGAAGCAACGGCGATATCCTCGCCCTTCAGAGCCAGGGCCATGGCCTCCAGAGCCAGCAGCCAGCCCTTGCCGCCGGCATCGACCACGCCGGCCTTCTTCAGAACGGGGTTCATGTCGGTGGTAGCGGCCAGAGCCACCTTTGCCTCGGCAATGGCGGCATCGTGGACGAACTCGATGTGGTTGTTCTCCCGGGCGGCCTCGGCGGCCTTGGCGGCGGCCAGGCGGGCCACGGTCAGGATGGTGCCCTCGGCGGGCTTCATGACGGCCTTGTAGGCAGCGTCCACGCCGCCCTGCAGAGCCTGGGCCCACAGAACGCCGTCAGCCTCGGTCTTACCCTTCAGGGTGTTGGAGATGCCCCGCATCAGCAGGGACAGGATGACGCCGGAGTTGCCGCGGGCACCGCGCAGCATGGCGGAAGCGGCAGTCTTGGCGGCCTTCTCCAGGGAGGGGTCCTCGACCTTGCGCAGGTCGGCGGAGGCAGCGTTGATGGTCATGGACATATTCGTGCCGGTGTCGCCGTCGGGCACGGGGAAGACATTCAGCTCATTGAGATGCTGCTTGTTATTTTCAATATTGGCGGCCGCATTGATCACAAGTCTGCGAAAATCAGCGCCGTTGATAATCTGTTTCACGATAAATTTCCTCCGAAAATCAGCCAATCATCATGGAATCGATGTAAACATTCACGGCACGGACATCGGTGCCGGTGCACTTGTTAACGACATAGCGGACCTCAGAGATGATGGATGCGCCCACAGCCTGCAGATTCACGCCGTGGTCGACGATGATGTGCAGGTCGATGGTGATGGTGTTGTCATCGTGGAACTCCACCAGAACGCCCTTGCTCACGCTCTCCTTGCGCAGCAGGTGGAACAGGCCGTCCTGAACGCTGCGGGCGGCCATGCCCTTGACGCCGAAGCAGTTGGTGGCGGCGGTACCGGCGATCTCAGTATAGACCGCGGCGGAAACAGTGACGGAGCCCTTGTCGTTGTTATGCTGGATCATAAAATTTCCTCCGGTTCCAAAGATTTAAATAAAGTAAAGAAAAATACGTCATTGCGAGCCAGTGCGCACACTGGCGTGGCAATCCCCGAAAGATTCCGGATGAGTGGAGGAGATTGCCACGTCGGCCGTTGGCCTCCTCGCAATGACGTGCGTGTTTTAGATCATGGAAGCTTCCCAGCACTCGGGAGCGGTCAGGCCCATCATCTTGACGATGGTGGGGGCGACGTTGGCCAGACCGTAATTGCCCTCGATGATCTCCCACTTGTTGTCCTTGTCATAGATGATGAAGGGGACGGGGTTCAGGGAGTGGGCGGTGCGGACGGAGGTCTTGCCCTTCTTGGTCTCGGTCATCTGGTCGGCGTTGCCGTGGTCAGCGGTGATGCAGACGGTGTAGCCGTACTTGTCGGCGGCCTCCAGGATGGCCTTCAGGCCCTTGTCCACGCACTCCATGGAGTAGATGACGGCATCCAGAACGCCGGTGTGGCCGACCATGTCGCCGTTGGGGAAGTTGCAGCGCAGGAAGTCGAACTTCTTGGAGGCCATGTTCTCGACCATCTTCTCGGTGATCTCCTTAGACTTCATGGCAGGAGCCTGCTCGAAGGGGATGACGTCGGAGGGGATCTCCTCGTAGACCTCCAGGGACTCATCAACCTTGCCGGAGCGGTTGCCGTTCCAGAAATAGGTGACGTGGCCGTACTTCTGGGTCTCGGAGACGGCGTACTCGGTGACGCCGGCCTTGCACAGGACCTCGGTCAGGGTGTTGGTGATGACGGGGGGCTGCAGCAGGTAGTTGTTGGGGATGCACAGGTCGGCATCGTACTGCAGCATACCGGCGAACTTGACGCCGGTGTAGCCGGGACGGTCGAACTTGTCGAACTCCTTGGCGTCGAAGGCAATGGAAATCTCCTGGGCGCGGTCGCCGCGGAAGTTGAACAGGATCACGGAGTCGCCGTTGTTGATCTTGGCAACGGGCTCGCCGTTACGCTCCACCACGAAGGCGGGCAGATCCTGGTCCAGGCAGCCGGTCTCGGCGCGGTAGGTCTCGATGGCCTCCAGAGCGGAGGGGAAGGAGCGGCCCAGACCCTGGACATGGGTGCGCCAGCCCAGCTCGACCATGCCCCAGTTGGCCTCGTAGCGGTCCATGGTGACCTGCATACGGCCGCCGCCGGAGGCGATGGCGTAGTCGCAGCCCTCGGTGTTCAGCTCAGCCAGAACGGTCTCCAGCATGCCGACATACTCGGGGGAGGAGGTGGCGGGAACGTCACGGCCGTCCAGCAGGACATGGCAGTAGACCTTCTTGACACCCTCGGCGTGGGCCTGGCGCAGCAGAGCGATCAGGTGGTTGATGTTGGAGTGGACGTTGCCGTCGGACAGCAGGCCGATGAAGTGCATGGCCTTGCCCTCCTCCTTGGCGTTGGCAGCCAGGTCCTTCCAGGTCTCGGACTGGTAGATGGCACCATTCTCGATGGACTCGCCCACCAGCTTGGCACCCTGGGAGTAGACCTGACCACAGCCCAGAGCATTGTGGCCGACCTCAGAGTTGCCCATATCCTCATCGCTGGGCAGACCGACGGCGGTGCCGTGGGCCTTCAGCCAGGTGTAGGGGCAGGTGGCGAACAGGTTATCGAGGGTGGGGGTGTTGGCCAGCTTGACAGCATCGCCGCTGCCGCCGTCGCCCTTACCAACGCCGTCCATGATTACGAGAACAATGGGTTTCTTCATAGTAAATACCTCCAAAATATGAATGCCCTTTTGGTGTCGGGCGTGAAATTTGCATTTTTTCGCATGTACTATTTTACACTATTTTCATTCGGGATACAACTGTTTTTTCAAGATTTTCCGTAACATCCAAAAAGCTGTCGTTGAGGACACAACATTTGGGCGTTATTACAAAATGTAACCTTTTAATTTGTGGCCTTTGCTGAAAAAACGGCAGACAGCCGGGGCTGTCTGCCGTGTGTCATCAGAAGGATTCGGACAGGAGGACCCGCTCGAATTCAAACCAGTCCCGGGTCAGATCCAGGACCATGTCCCAGGCACCGGGCTCCAGGAACTGGTGGCTGGCTCCGGGGATGATGACCAGCTTGCTGTGGTCATTCAGATCCCGCAGGAGCTGGATGTCCGACATGGGAACATAGTCATCGTACTGGCCATGGAGGATCAGCATGGGGATGGGGTAGGCGGCAAAGGCGGGGTTGTCCCGGCACTCCTCGTAGAAGCTGTAGAAAAAGCCGATGCTGCGGCGGCTGGTCTTGAAGAGGACCATTTCCATGGCCTCCAGGGTCACGGTGCTGACCCGGGTGAGGTTCAGCACCGTCTGGTCCATCCGCAGGGAGGGGGTCTGGATCGCCAGCTTCACCTGGAAGGGCAGCTCGATGAGATCCTGCAGAGCCGTCAGGGTGACGAATGCACCGAAGCCCGTGGCGAAGATGCACAGGTCCTTCAGATCGGGATACCGCTCTGCGGCATAGTCCGCCACATCCAGCAGGGTATCCACACAGCCGTGAAGGCTCAGGATCTCCTCCTCATTCTCGCCGTGGGCGGGGAGGTCGAAGCGCAGGACTGCGGCACCGAAGAGCTCCATCTCCTCTGCGATGCTCTCCTGGATGGGGTCCTCCTTGCAGCCGCCGATGCCGTGGACGCCGATGACCACCCGGCGGGGCCGTCCGGTGTCCGGCTCCCGGAGGATGCAGGGCGTATTGCGTCCGCCGTTGGAGATTGTAAAGAATTTTTCCATAAACTGTCATCCTCACTCTCTGAACATTGGATTTTGGACCATCATAGCAGATTTTTTGCAGATATGCAACAATTATTTGCAAAAACGCAGGAATTATTGCAAACAAACTGGTGATGGTCCGTAGATTTTTCGGGAAAAGCGCAGTATAATATAAAGAAAAATCGAGGAGAAAACTATGGAGCTTCGTTATCCTTCTTATTATGATACTTTTTCCTGCATCGCAGACCGCTGCCCGGACAGCTGCTGTCACGAGTGGGAGGTCCAGGTGGACGCCGATTCCGCCGCCCAGTACAGATGCCTGGAGGGCCCTCTGGGCGATGCCCTGCGGGCGCACCTCTATGACGAGGAGGGGGAAACGTACCTGCGCAATGTGGCGGGCCGCTGCCCCATGTGGCGCATGGACGGCCTGTGCCGCATCCAGGCGGAGCGGGGCCACGATGCCCTTTGCACCGTCTGCCAGCAGTTCCCCCGTCTGCGCCATGACTACGGCGATTTTCTGGAGCTGGGTCTGGAGCTGAGCTGCCCGGAGGCGGCCCGGCTGATCCTCGAAACGCCCCTGAGCTGGACCGTCAGACAGATCGAGGGCGGCACCGAGCCGGAGTACGACGGCGAGATCATGTCCGTTTTGCAGGAGAGCCGCCCGGTGGCCCTGGCCCTTCTGGAGGACGGTCGGTTTTCCGTGCCGGAGCGGCTGCGGCTGCTTCTCATGTACGGCTACCATGTCCAGGGGGCCATCGACGGCGCAGAGCCCGCAGAATTCGACCCGGATTCCGCCCTTCGGGAGGCAGCGCAGTTCGCCGGTCCCGGCGACGGAGCCGCCCTGGCGGAATATTACGGCGGGCTGGACCTGCTCACCGACCGGTGGGGGGAGAAGCTTCAGACCCTGACGGAGCCTGAATGGGACGAGGGCCTGTGCCGGGTGGCCCAGTACGGCGTATGCCGCCACTGGTTCCAGGCGGTGTCCGACTGGGACCTGAGCTGCCGGGTGAAGATGATCCTCTCCGGCTGTGCCCTGATGGCCCGGCTCCCCGGTGAGCTCCGGGACAACGCCCAGCTCTGGTCCAAGGAGATCGAAAACAGTGCCCAAAACCTGGACACCATCCTGGACGATGCCTATTCCCAGATTGCATTGACCGACAGCAACCTTTTGGGACTGCTCCGGTAAATCTCCAAAGGATTTGTAGGGGCGAGCCTCGCCCGCCTGCCGAAAAACAGAGTTTTTCGGATTTTCCGAAGGAAAATAATCGTATTTTTCGCCTTGCGGCGACGGATTTTGCTTGGACAAAATCCGCGGGCGACCGAGGGTCGCCCCTACGGGTACGCTTTGACAGTCTCGCATAGCCGGCAGCTTTCGCTGCCGGTTTTCATTTGTATCTGCATTGACAACCCTTCCCGCATCGTGCTATAATCTCCGCATCTGTATGGAAAAACCCGGAAAAATACCATTTTCCGGAACATACGACAAAAGGAAAGGATTGATCAAAATGAAAAAAGTGCTTGCGATGCTGCTGTGTCTGAGCATGCTTCTGGGTCTGGTGCCTGCCCTGGCACTGGCCGAGGAGCCCGCGCCCCGGCAGACCGTCGTGACCGCACAGGAGCTGCCCGGCTTCTCCCGGCTGGAAAACCTGGAGCTGCCTGAAAAGGAGAGCCACGGGCTCTACGCCGATGACGAGCTTGTGACCGTCATCGTCGAATTCACCGACGCGCCCCTGATCTCCGGCTTCCAGCCTGAGACCGGCTCCTCCGTGGGCAGGCAGGTCAGCCAGTATCTGATCGACGCCGCCCCCAGGGCAGAGGCCATGAAGGCCCGCCAGGATGACATCGTCTCCCTGATGGCCCAGGCCGCCGGTCAGGAGCTGACCGTTGGTAATCGCTTCGTCAACGCGGTCAACGCCGTGTCCCTGCGCATCCCCTACGGCAAGCTGGATGCCATCCGCGCCGTGGACGGTGTCCGCAATGCATACGTCCAGCGGGTCTACGACCGCCCCGTGACCACTTCCGGCACCGCCATCGAGGGCAAATTTGCCCACAGCTACAACATGACGGGCCTTGGCGATGTGTGGGCCCAGGGCTTCACCGGCCAGGGCATGCTGGTGGCCGTCATGGACACCGGCCTGGACCTGAGCTACACCACCTGGGGCAATTTCCAGACCGGCATCCGCCGGGTCCACGAGGCCTTCACCGAGGATTCCTTCAAGTCCGAACTGAATGATTCCCAGCTTCGTTATACCAATGGCTCCCTGGCCCGGTTCCTGCAGACCACTCAGCTCATGGCCACCACCGGCATCGACGGCCAGAAGATCACCTACGGCAACAACGACCTCTACAAGAACCGCAAGGTCCCCTACGCCGCCGACTACGCCGACGGCGATCTGAATGTCATGCCCGCCGAGTCTGACCATGGCACCCATGTGGCGGGTACCATCGCAGGCTATGCCGAGACCGAAGAGGGCGAGGTCATCTTCTCCGGCGTGGCTCCCGATGCCCAGCTGGCCATCATGAAGGTCTTCCCCGACACCGCCGATTCCGGTGCCGAGGAGGGCGTGATCCTGGCGGCTCTGGAGGATGCCCTGCTGCTGGGCGTGGATGTGGTGAACCTGTCCCTGGGCTCCGACAACGGCTGGGCCGATGACGACACCGCCGCCAACCATGCCTACCAGCGGCTGAACGAGGCCGGTATCACCTTCATGGTCTCCGCCGGCAACTCCGGCGATTCCGCCATGGGCAACCACTACGGCGACCGCAACCTGACCGCCGACCCCGAGACCTCCATGATCTCCTCTCCCGCCGTCTACGCCAGCGGTCTGGCTGTGGCCTCCATGGAGAACGACGTTGCCGCCCAGAGCATCCTGTTCTGGCAGGGCACCGACGGTATCGAGCACAAGGCCGCCTTCTCCGATCCCTTCGAGATCGCCATGAAGTCCACCCTGGGCGAGGGCAGCTGGAAGGTCATCCCCGTGGAGGGCTACGGCACTTCCGATGACTACTACAACGCCGGTTTCCGCAACTACACCGGCTACGGCGAGAAGGGTGCCAGCGGCATCGCTCTGGTCCGCCGTGGCGGCGGCATCAGCTTTGTGGACAAGATCAACGCCGCCACCCAGTTCACCTGGAGCTACTACGACCCCGCCAAGGGCTACTATGTCACCGAGTTCCCCGTGAAGGCCGTCATCATCTATGACGAGGACCCCAATTCCACCGAGCTGATCTACATGAGCGCGGACAGTGCCATGCTGACCTCCTGCTTCATCTCCGGTCAGGACGGCCACGCCCTGTATGAGGCCGCCAAGGCCGCCATGGCCGAGGGCAAGCATGCCACGCTGCGTGTCAGCCGGGAGGACGAGATCGTCCAGAGCACGGACAAGGGCAAGATGTCCGTCTTCTCCTCCTGGGGCGCAGGTCCCGCGCTGGAGCTGAAGCCCGAGATCACCGCCCCCGGCGGCAACATCTGGTCCGCCATCATCGATACCACCTTCGTCCCCTCCAATCCCTCCGGTGCCTATGACGACTATGTGGGCGACTACGGCATGATGAGCGGCACCTCCATGGCCGCCCCCCACATGTCCGGCCTGGCTCTGCTGGTCCGTCAGGCCGTCGTGCAGAACTGGGGCATCACCTCCAAGCTGGCTGTGGCCGACCTGAGCGAGCATCTGCTGGTCTCCACCGCCGTGCCCCAGCTGGACGAGAACGGCATCTTCTACTCTCCCCGCTACCAGGGCGCGGGCCTGGTCAATGTCTCCGCCGCCGTGTCCACCCCCGCCTTCATCAGTGTCGAGGGCCAGACCGTGGGCAAGCTGGAGCTGAAGGACGACCCCCAGCGCACCGGCGTTTACGAGCTGACCTTCCAGGTCAACAACCTCTCCGACCGGGATGTGACCTATTCTGTTAACGCCACCCTGACCCGCCCCGACACCGATGTGTTCGAGTCCGCCTGGGGTGAGGTGGAGGTTGCCCTGGACCGCAATGTGCTCCTGCTTCAGGAGGCTCTGGGCACCGTCACCGTCCCCGCCGGTCAGACCGTCACCGTCACGAAGACCGTGGAGCTGACCGCTGAAGCCAAGGCCGAGATGGACGAGAAGTTCCCCAACGGCACCTATGTGGAGGGCTTCATCTCCCTGACTTCTGAGAACGAGCCCACCATCGGCCTGCCCGTGCTGGCCTTCTACGGCGACTGGACCGCCGCTCCCATCTTCGACCGCAGCGTTTGGTACGAGACACCCGCCGACGGCGAGAACCTCTTCAACAACCCCTCCACCATGGGCAACACCTTCGTGGGCGATGTGTCCATGTCCGGCTACATCAACCTGGGTCAGAACGCCTTTGACCCCACCTTCGGCAACCAGTGCCTGTACCACACCGAAAATTTCGCCATCTCCCCCAACGGCGACGGCGTGCTGGATGGTGTGACCGACTTCGTCCTCTACCAGCTCCGCGAGGCCAAGCTGGTGGTGGTCCAGGTCCACGATGCCGAAACCGGCGAGCTGTACTACAGCGACTGGGCCCCCTGGCAGTTCAAATCCCTGTACTACGCCGCCTACGGCTACGCCATCCCCGCTTCCCAGTTCTACTTCACCGAGACCGCATGGCGGGGCACCGACCTGCAGGGCAACACCCTGCCCACCGGCACCAACTGCGTCATGACCATCACCGCCTGGGGCGACGGCGACTACGGCGAGCCCTATTATGAGCCCGCCGCCGGACGCATGGTCACCAACTTCGATGCCGTTGCTTCCGGTGAGCTCGTGCCCACCTTCAACGGCCACGAGATGGACCTGACCGGCGATGTGCTCCGGTTCCCCATCACCATCGACACCGTGGCCCCCAAGCTGGAGAACAACACCGTCTCCTTCTACCATGGCAAGGATGGCCGGACCTACATGACCGGAACCGTCTACGATGTGGACGGCTCCATCGCCTCCGTGGAGGTCCACCCCTATGTCAAGCGCACCCACAAGCAGAACCCCGATTACTTCGGCTGGGACATCGACCAGCTCAACCCCTTCTACTCCGAGCATGTCTACGATCCTGCCACCAAGACCCTGACCTTCACCTGCGATGTCACCGAGTACGCCCATACCAACGAAAGCTGGCCCGGCGAGGGTGAAACCTACGATTTCGAGTGGGAGGGCACCATCTTCCTGTCCTGCGGCGACTACGGCCTGAACGACCGCACCTACACCATGAAGCTGGACACCGGCGATGGCCTTCTGCTGAGCCAGACCTCCGCTCTGATGTATGAGGGCGGCGAGTTCGAGCTGAGCGTCATCGACAACACCGGCATCGACGGCGAGCTGGTCCGCACCTCCTCCAACCCCGCCGTCGCCACCATCGATGAGTTCGGCACCATCCGGGCCATCGCCCCCGGTCAGGCCACCATCTCCATCGCCAAGGGCGATGTGGAGGCCGTCTGCGTGGTGGCAGTCCGGGAGCGCAGCACCGAGATCATCGACTTTGACCTGTCCATCGAGCATTTTTCCGGCCTGAAGCCCGATGGCTCCGTCATCGTCAAGGTCATCAACCTCCAGCCCGCCAACGTCAAGCTGGAGGAGGTCCGCTGGGAGATCAACGAGGACGATCCCGACCTGTATGTGGGTCTGGTGAATGTGGCCCGCTACGACACCACCGGCCTGACCGGCGAGATCTTCCTGAACTACACCGCCACCGGCGATCCCGCCATCCATGTGCCCGGTGCCTCCGGCACCCTGGATGTGACCCTGAACGGCGTCACCCGGTCCATGCACATCGACTGGACCGATCTGTATACCTACGAGGACGAGGACGATCTGGTGTCCGACCTGCCCTTCTACGAGCAGACCATGTACATCACCCAGGGCCAGACCGCGACCCTCTCCGCCCGCTACTCCAACGCCGCCCTGCACGAGGCCTCCGATGTGAAGCTCTACACCGCCGAGAACTATGTGGATTACTCCTACGACAACTCCACCAAGCCCGCCGTGGGCCTGAAGCTGGACGGCCCCGACTTCTGCACCGCAGGCAACACCTGGTCCGGCCGTCTGGTCAATATGGCGGACTTCGCCCTGCCCGAGCGCATCCGGGTCTTCAACCGTTACTCCTCCGGCTACGAGTACGAGATGACCAATTCCTGGCGTGTGGACTTCGACTACGATCCCACCACCGGCGAGATCAATATTTACTATCCCCCGGAGTCTTCCACCTCTGAGCTGGTCATCCGCGCCGACGGCGTGTATTCCATGGGCACCCGCCCCGGCAAGGTCATCGGCGGCGACTGGCAGCGTCCCGAGCCCGTCTACGGTCCCTTCGACTGGGAGATCGTCTCCGGCAAGGGCGAGCTGACCGTGGGCTCCACCATCGATTACTACGGCACCGAGGTCAACTGCGCCTGGTTTGAGCCCTCTGAGCCCGGCACCAGCATCATCCGCGCCACCACCAGGGACGGCACCAAGTCCGTCCACTTCGCCGTGGTCTCCGAAGCCGTTCTGGCGGAGAAGCTGAGCCTGTCTCAGAAGAATCTGACCCTGAGCGTGGGCCAGACCGGCTCCGTGGAGGCCACCCTGACGCCCACTCCCACCCTGGCCCAGCACGCCCAGGTCAAGTGGCAGTCCTTCAACCCCGATGTGGCCACTGTGGATGAAAACGGCACCATCACCGCCCATGCCGAGGGCTATGCCTACATCCGGGTCTACACCGATGTCCAGCAGACCCTGGAGACCGTGTGCGTGGTCAAGGTCGTGCCCTGCGCCCACGAGCATACCGAGACCGTCACCGAGGATGCCGCCTGTGAGACCGATGGCTCCGTCACCGTGTCCTGTACCGACTGCGGCGCGGTGATCTCTGAGACCGTCATCCCCGGCGGCCACGCCTGGGAGGCTGTGGTCACCGAGCCCACTTGTGACAACAGCGGCTTCACCACCTACACCTGCACCGTCTGCGGCGCAGTGGAGACCGGCGATGAGACTGCCGCCCTGGGCCACAGCTTCGAGCACATCCATGTGGCTCCCGACTGCGGCAAGGCCGGCTACGACCAGTACATCTGCACCGCCTGCGGCTACACCTACGCCGACCATTTCCAGCCCGCTCTGGACTGCCCCAGCGCGGATTTCGTGGATGTCAGCGTGAACGACTGGTTCCACGAGGCTGTGGACTATGTGGTGGGCAATGGCATCATGAACGGCATGGATGCCACCCACTTCGGCCCCGCTGCCGCCACCAACCGGGCCCAGGTGGTCACGGTCCTGTACCGCATGGCCGGTTCCCCCGCCGTGGCGGGAGAGCTGCCCTTCGTGGACGTAAAGAGTGGCGACTGGTTCCACGATGCGGTCCTCTGGGCCTACCAGGAGGGCATCGCCATGGGCATGGATGATACCCACTTCGGCCCCGGCCTGGCCATCAACCGGGCCCAGCTGGTGACCTTCCTGTACCGCTTCGCCAACCTGGCCTACGAGTTCGATCCTGCGGTCCTGGAGCAGTTCCCCGACGGCGCAACGCTGCCTGAGTTCTGCCGGGAGAGCTTCGCCTGGGCCATCGATGCCGGTCTGGTGGCCGGTATGGACGGCACCATCAACGCCTCCGGCACCGCCAACCGCGCCCAGCTGGCAACCATCCTCACGCGCTACGATTCCTTGGGCCAGTAACCCCATAAATGCAGGAGAGCCTGCCGCAACTGCGGCAGGCTCTTTTTGGATTGATCGCCTTGCGGCGATGTTCTTTGCGCCTGTGCGCAAAGAACTGGGCTGTCCGGGAGGCCGGCCCCTACATTTTCGTCGTAGGGCCCGGCGTCCTCGACGGCCCACCGCCCCAACGGGGCGGGAATCAAATCTCCACCACGCTTCCCGTGCGGATGGCGTGGAGCCGGTCCCCTAAAATTTCTTTCAGGACTGCGAACTGCTCCTCGCCGGTGCAGTGGCCGGTGTAGAAAACCGTGTCGTATTTTGCCATGGCCTCGCCCCAGGCGCGGAGCTGGGGGGAGTGGGGGTCCAGGCTTTTGAAATGGAAGCCGCCCACCAGCACATCGGGCCGGAACCAGCTCAGGATGTTCAAAATGCCCTTGTGGGAGCAGCCGCTGAAGAGGACGCGCCTGTCCCCGTCGTTGACCAGCAGATACTGCTCATGCCGGAAATCGTCGGGCAGGAAAAACTGTCCCACCCGCTCCGTCAGGCCGAAGGGGTCCGTGGGGACGGGCCTGGGCAGGTCGTTGCAGCTTTGCACCGTGATGCCGGGGGCGATGGTGTGGCTGTCCCCGGTGAGCACCACCCGGGCGGACTCCCGGAGCCGGTGGTCCAGGCCGATGTACTTCTGGGTGCCGTTGCAGTAGTCGCCAAAGGCGTGGCGGCTGACATAGAGCTTCGCCCGGCGGTTGCGCTCCAGAAAGCGGGGCATGCCGCCGCCGTGGTCGTAGTGCCCGTGGGAGAGCACCGCGTGATCCGCAGTTTTCAGGTCGATGCCAAGCTTTGCCGCGTTGTCTGCGAAGGCCCCGCTCTGGCCCGCGTCGAAGAGGAGCTTGCACCGGTCCGTCTCGATGAACAGACTCAGGCCGTGCTCGGCGGTGAGATCGGGGGAAAGGGCGGTGTTTTCGATGAGTGTGGTGAATTTCATATTGCCTCCTGCTCCCAGAATTGGAGCTGTTCGGGCTCTTCCAGCCGGGAGAGCCAGTGAAAAATCCGGTCGTTGTCGTGCCAGATGCCGTATTTTGCGCAGAGGGTGTGGAAAAGGTCGCTGAGTTCCCGGTGGTGGGCACTGCGCAGCTCGTAGGCACTGCCGTAGGTGCGGATGGTCCGCTCCTTGATGCCGGGGAATTTCCGGTCCAGCTGGGTGTAGTAGTGCTCCCGGCTGCCGTCGCGGAGCGTCACGCCCATGCCGAAGTGGACGATGCCACTTACCCCCGCCTCGGCGCAGCTTTCCACGATGCCCCGGATGTTTTCGGGGGTGTCGTTGAGCCAGGGGAGGATGGGGCAGAGCCACACCACCGTGGGGATGCCACGCTTTTGACATTCCTTCAGCACCTCGACGCGCTTTTGGGTGGTGCAGACCCCCGGCTCGATGAGGCGGCAGAGCCCCTCGTCCATGGTGGTCAGGGTCATCTGCACCACCGCCTTGCTCCGGCGGTTGATCCGCTCCAGAATGTCCAGATCCCGCAAAATGAGGTCGGATTTCGTCAGGATGGAGATGCCGCAGCCGTGCCGCTCGATGACCTCCAACGCCCGACGGGTCATCTGCAGCTCTTCTTCGATGGGCGTGTAGGGGTCGGACATGGACCCGGTGCCGATCATACAGGGTCTGCGCTTGCGCTTCAGAGCCAGTTCCAGAAGCGCGATGGCGTTTTGCTTCACCGCCACATCCTCAAAGCGGTGGTCCATGTGGTAGCAGCGGCTCCGGGAGTCGCAGTAGATGCACCCGTGCTGACAGCCCCGATAGAGGTTCATGCCGTTTTTGGGTGAGAGGATGGATCGTGTTTCGATGTAATGCATTCAGGTCGCCCCCTTTCGTTTGAGAACATTATAAAACAAACGTTCGATAATGTCAACCAAAGAGGGTCCGGCTTATGGGACTTACACAACCCCGAAGATATAAGAAGCCGCCCACCAGAGGGGGTCACACTCTACCGGGCGGCTTTTGTCGATATTTTTGCTGACGCAAAATCGATATATTTCCTGACGGAAATTCGATATGTTTGCGATGCAAACTCGATATGATCGAAATCCCCACTCGCCCGGCAGGGCATATCGAGTGCGGCGCACATATCGAATGGCTTTGCCATATATCGAAAATCCCGCAGGGGATTTATATCGAGTGTTTACTGCTTCCGGGCCAGGTAATAATCGTCGCCCTGGCGGTAGTAGGGGCAGTGCTGGTTTTTGGAGGTCATGATGCGATAGTATTCGTCCTCGTCCAGGTCCTGCATGCAGTAGTATTCGTCGTATTCCTCGTCGTAGTCGTAGTACCAGCAGGTCTCGCACTCGTTCATGGTCAGTCCTCCCAGATGTGGAAGCGGAAATCGCCCTTTTCAAAGATCAGACAGCTGTGGCTGCCGTCCTTGGGGATGGACACGGAGCCGGGGTTCAGGCAGCGGATGCCATCCACCAGCTTGTCGAGCTTCACATGGGTGTGGCCGGACAGGAACACGCCGCCGCTCAGAGGGGGCAGCGCATCGGGATTTGCGTGGTGGCCGTGGGTCAGGTACATGGACAGCCCATCGCACTCCAGCAGGGCGTAGTCCGCCATGCAGTTAAAGGGGAGTACCATCTGGTCCACCTCGGCCTCGCAGTTTCCGCGAACGGCGAGGATCCGGTCTTTCAGGGCGGACAGCATGGGGATCACGGTTTTCGGGGCATAGTCCCGGGGCAGATCGTTCCGGGGGCCATGGTACAGCAGATCGCCCAGCAGAACGACCTTGTCGGGATTTTCAGCTTCGATCAGCTCGCACAGACGGCCGCACCAATAGGCGGAACCGTGGATGTCGGATGCAATAATCAGTTTCATAAATTCCTCCCAAAAAGAACACGTCATTGCGAGCCAGTGCGCACACTGGCGTGGCAATCCCGTTGATTTTTCGGATAATCGGTTGGTTCGCCGTTCTATTCACGGGATTCCCACGTCGGGCTTCGCCCTCCTCGGAATGACGTAAATTTTTCACAGCTGCTTCAAATAGGCTTCCGTGTCGAAAGGCTTCAGCTTTTCGTCCTTCCGCAGGTACAGCGGATGGTGGGGGTGGCCCTTTTTGCTGATGGGACCGGCGCAGAACCACTGGGCGTCATACTCCCGGCTGATGGAGAGCATATCGGCCACACAGGCGGGCAGGTACTTGCGCTTTTCGATGATGGCACCCCAGGCGGCCCAGACTGCGGGCTTTTCACCGATGGAGAGCAGATGGCGGAAGGCCTTCATGTTCTCCTCGTGGAGCCGCAGGTTGCAGACCTTCTCCATGTCGTCGGGGCGGGTGGCCCGCTGGGCGTAGACATTGAACATCAGGAAGGAGTCAAAGCCGTTGCCGTCTGCGATCCGCTGGACGGATTTGAGGGTGTTGTCCAGGGCATCGGGCTTCGCCGTGGAGGGGTTGATGCCCACGCAAATCAGGGGATTTTTACCACGGGTGCCCAGGATGTACCGGTACTCGGAATAAAAATTCGGGGCGTAGAGCCATTTTGCTGCGTCGTATTCGGTGCTTGCAACGGAAGAGGCCAGGGCCTCCTCGAAGGTCAGTACCTCGATCTCGGTGGTGGCGGCAGAGGGAATGTGCATGGCTTACTCCTCCACCGGGGGGAACCAGCGGCCCTCGGTCTCGTCGAACCACTGGCACTCGTGGCTGTTGAGCCCCAGCTGGCGCATCCGGGCGTGGGCGGCCTTGTCCAGGAAGGTCTTCGCGCCCTCCATACTGGTCTGGACGGAGACGGCCTTGCCGTCCGCCATGTGCAGCTCCACCAGCAGCGTGCCGCCCTGGATCTCATAGAGCTTCTGGGCCCGGATATCCGCATAGCGGTAGGTGACAGAGCGGTTGCCGAAGGTGGTGTACAGGAAGGTGTCGTTGTCGTAAAAAATGCCGTGGGTCAGGTAGTAGATGCCCAGCACCGCGCCGCCGGGAGCCACCAGAAGGCCGCCCAGCAGCAAGATCACATTTCCGTCGAAGAAAAAGGTCAGGATGCCAAGGACACCCAAAATCATCATGGCGAGAGACAGAATGCCGTAGTGCTTTTTGAGCCGCACGGCGGTGCCGGAGTGGTGCTGGTCCCGGCTGCGGAAGAGCCTGGTCAGCCCCTTGTCGATGAGAAACATCGCGCCGAAGGTGGCGGCGATCACCAGTAAGTAGCCCATCTCATTCCTCCGCCGGGTCGGCCCAGAGGACCTGATTCACGGGAATGTCGAATTCCTCGGTCTCCAGGTGCTCCACCATCTGGAAGCCGTAGCACAGGGCCAGGGTGGGGTGGTCGGGCTCCTCGGCCAGGAAGCGGTCGTAGAAGCCGCCGCCGTAGCCGATCCGGTGGCCCTGGGGGTCAAAGGCCAGACCGGGCATCAGCACCAGGGCGGTCTTGTCGTCGGCCACGGGCTCGTCGGCGATGGGCTCGGGGATGTTCGCGTAGCCGGGGGCAACTTCCTTCTCGAAATCGCTGATGTAGATGAATTTCATATCCCGGTCATAGCACTTGGGCACGGCGACCCGCTTGCCGTCGCGGATGGCCTGCTCCAGCATGGGCACGGTGCGGACCTCCTGGTTGTAGGGCAGGTAGCCGTAGATGGTCTTTGCATTTTGGTACAGCTCACACTGGCGGAACTGCTCGCCCAGCCGGGCACTGGCGGAGACGATCTGGCTTTCAGACATGGCCCGCTTTTGGGCCCGGATGTAGGCGCGCATTTCTTTTTTATTCATGGGAATCCTCCTTTACGGGACGGAACATTTTGAACCACAGGATGATGGCGGCCTGACCCAGCAGGCCCATGGGCAGGATCTTCCAGACATTGACCTTCGCGGTCAGAAGCAGCAGCAGGTAGATCACCAGCAAAAAGCCCCACATGATGACGCTGATGAGGAATCGGTTCCAGCCGTAGAGCTTCCATGCAGAGCGCAGGGACAGCAGCACGATGGCGTTGGCGGGCACCGCCACCACGAACAGCAGCCACAGATTTTGAACGCCGAAGGCGTCCAGGACCATGTACAGGAACAGGGCCACCACCCAGACCAGGATGGAGCTGAGCTTCTGGATCACGCCCTTGTCGGCGGTATAGCGTTTTTTGGCGGGTTTTTCCGGCATAGCGGGTGCTTCCGCCGCCGGTGCCGGGACGGGCTCCGGCTGGGACGCGGCGGACAGACCGATCAGGGTATTCATGTCCGTGCCCAGGACCTCCGCCAGGGTGATGAGCGTCAGCACATCGGGCGTGCTCTCGGCCCGCTCCCATTTGGAAACGGCCTTGTCGGAATAGTTGATCCGCTCGGCGAGCTCCGCCTGGGTCAGACCCCGCTCCCGGCGCAGCCGGGCGATGTTGAGGCCTACACGGGATCTCAGTTCTTCATTGTTCATGCGATCTCCCCTTTCGGGTGGGAATTTTGGGTCACCATATTATAACACAGAAAGGCGCAAAATGCAAATGCTCCGGCATGAGCCGGAGCATTTAGTCAATCCACCAAAATGAATGCATCATCGATCTGGCAGGCGTATTCGGGTCGGAAGGGCTGTCGGCCGAAGCGGGACCAGCGGAAGCGGCTGTCCCGGAAAAGCTGGGAGAAGAAATCACCGAGTTGCTCCCAGTCGGCCAGGTCCAGGGCGGCCAGCCGCGCTTCGTCGATGGCCACATAGCGGGTCCGGCAGGGCAGGGGCCGGGAAAGGTCGCCGGGCTTAGCCAGCAGGAGCCGGATGCGCCGGTCCTCGGTCAGGTAGGCCGCCGCCAGATCGTTTTCCCCGATGGCATCCAGAAGCTCCCCGACCATATCCCGGCGGCAGGCCTCGATGGCCTCCAGCCGCTTCTGCCGCTTCCAGTCCCGGTACTGCATCAGATCCCGGGCCAGTCCCAGCTCCAAAATCAGGCTGATGACCGCCGCATCGTCCAGGTATCCGGCGAAGGGAATGATATCCAAAATCAGGTCCACGGGGCTGAAAGCGTAAAACAATGCGGCGAGGATGCCGATGACGGTGCCCCGGGGCAGCTCCTCATAGATGCCCTTGAGGCAGTCGCTGACCAGCTGGGTCATGGTGATCAGGTCCTCCACCAGACTGCCCAGCACCGGGGTGCTGCGGATCTTTTCCAGCCAAAGGGCCACTTTTTCCAGGAATTTTTCCATGCCGTTACCTCCTGAGCCAGATTTCGAGGGTCTGCTTTTCGCCGGGGGTGCCGTAGGGGATGGGGGACTGGACGCTTTTTCCGTCCAGGGTCATTTTTTCGACGGTGGTGCCGAAGCCGTGGAGCAGGATGTCCAGCTTCCGACCCCGGATGGTCAGGTCATACAGGGCGGAATCCGCCAGCGACCGGGGCACGCAGGGGGCGATGGCGAGGCCCTCCTCGCCGGGTTCGATGCCGAAAACGCCCAGCATCACCGCGCCCAGATAGCCCGTGGCGGACCAGGTCTGCCGGCGGCAGGAGTGCCACAGGTGGCCCCGGCAGTCGTCGCCGCCGATCTGCCAGCCGCCGTGGGGCTGACCGTCGTAGGGGCTGTAGATCTCCCGGAAGTCCTCCCGGAACAGGTCCGTTATCCGCTCCAGCTCCCGCCGGACCTCCTCCGTCATGCCGCATTTGGCGGCGGCGCGGATGTAGAAGCCGTTGAGGAAGGGCCAGATCAGATTGTTGTGCCGTCCGGGCCGCTCCTCGGAGAACAGACCGGGGAACGGGGGCATGATGGAGGGGATGCCGAATTTCTCCCGGTCCAGATGATTCAGCACCGTGCCGGGGAACACATCAAAGAGCACGCCGAAGGCATAGCCCGCCAGCTCTTTGGAATCGTCCCACCGTCCGTCGGGGTAGAGGAGGTAGCGCAGGCTCCCGTCGGGGTTTTGAAACCGCTTCCGGACGTTCTCCCGGAAGGCCTGCCAGTCATTTTCCAGGCCCATTCGGTCGGCAATGCGCAGGGCCTCGCAATAGAGGATGTTGGTGCTCAGACAGAAAATTTCGTCGCATTTCGGGTGGTCCCCCACGAAGGAGGAGTCCATCCCCGGCTCGTAGAGGTCCTTCGGGTACCCGGCGATGCCGTCGTTGAAGAAGGAGCCGCCCCGGTAGAGGCCGAAGCCCTCGTCGAACCGTTCCGCCCGGAGCTGGGCCAGGGAGCGATCCGTGATGCCCCGGGCGAGCTCCAGAAATTCCCCGTCCCCGGTGGCGAGCCAATACTGCCACGCGCCGATGATCCAGACTACCCGATCCCATTTCTGGTTGTCGGGCTGGATGATGGCAAGGCCCTTTTCGTCGGGGGTGCAGACCGCCAGCAGGGTGTCCCTTGCCACGTCCGGGGCCAGGAACCGTCCGGCGTTCCAGGTGTTGATGGCGGCATCCCGGGTCCAGGGGGTGTCGTAATCGCCGCCCGCCCGGAACATGAGATGGCCCTTCAAAAGGCCCGTGGAATTGTAGATGGTATAGTCACAGGGGACCGTGTTGATGCCAAGCAGATTTTCAGCAGCGGCGCGGAAGCATCCGTCCATGCGCGGCTGGGTCAGCGCGGCCCTCATGCGTAGTGGTACCGATGGCGGTACCGGGCCATGAACCAGAGGGTGAGCATCAAAGAGCCCAGCTCCGCCGCCACCACGCTCCACCAGATGCCGTCCAGCTTAAAAATCAGGGGCAGCACCAGAACCGCGCCGATCTGGAACACCAGGGTCCGCAGGAAGGAGATCAGGGCGGAGATCAGGCCGTTGTTCAATGCGGTAAAGAAAGAGGAGCCGAAGATGTTGAAGCCACACAGCAGAAAGCTCAGGATATAGATCCGGAAGCCACGGGTGGTCAGCTCGTGCAGAGCTGCATCGTAGCCCACAAAGATGCCCGCCAGGGGCCGGGCCAGCAGCTCCGCCGCCAGGGTCAGCACCAGGGCGAAACCCAGCAGCAGGGTCAGGCATTTTTTCAGCACATTCCGGAGCTCTGTGTGATTCTGGGCACCGTGGTTGAAGCCGATGATGGGAGCCGCGCCGATGGAGAGTCCAATAAACACGGCGATGAAGATGAAGTTGACGTACATGATGACGCCGTAGGCGGCGATGCCGTCCTCCCCGGCGTAGGCCATGAGCTGGATGTTGTAGAGCATGGAGACGAGGCTCATGGACAGGTTGCTCATGAGCTCCGAGGAGCCGTTGGTGGCGGTCCGCAGGAGGGCTCTGCCGTCGAAGCGGCATTTGCCCAGCTTCAGCAGGCTGGGGTTTTTCCTTGCAAAGTAGACAATGGGGATGACCGCGCCGGCGGTCTGGGCCAGGGCGGTGGCCACCGCCGCACCGATGAGGCCCCAGCGGAAGGCTCCCACGAAGAGGGCATCCAGCACGATGTTGGTACAGCCGGAGACCAGGGTCATATTCAGGGCCAGGTTGGGTTTTTCGGCGGCGATGCAGAAGCTCTGGAAGGCGTATTGCAGAATGTATGCAGTCAGCACCGACTGGACGATATAGCCGTAGGTGACGGCGTCCTCCAGCATCTGCCCCTCGGCACCCAGGAGCCGGGCGGCGGGGCGCATGAAGACCATGGAGAGGATGGTCAGCACGATGCCGCCGATGAGGGCGGTGTAGGTCAGCAGGGAGAAAAGATCGTTGGCCTTTTTCCGGTCGCCCATGCCCAGGGTCATGGAGACCAGGGCGGTGCCGCCGGTGCCCACCATGAAGCCCAGGGTCCCGAAGACCATCAGGTAGGGGATGATGAGGTTGATGGCGGCGAAGGCGGTCTTGCCGGCGAAATTGGAGACGAAGATGCCGTCCACCACGCCGTAGATGCTGGTGAAGATCATCATGGCGATGGAGGGCAGGGTAAAGCGCACCAGGCGCGAATAGGTAAAGTGGTCGGAAAGCTGTATGGTCATGGCAAGCTCCTTTTGGGGGTACAGACAGAAAGGGACGCCACGCGCCCCCAACACTTTAAGATTATCACGCATGGGGAAAAATGTCAACGGGAAATTGGAAAAAACTCTGGAATCTGCGTTTTACACACAAGTTTTGCGGTGGATTTATGGAATATTCCGTCTTGAAAAAGGCCAAAGCGGATGCTATTATACAGGTACAAAGAGGTGATACCAATGTACAGGTAAACAAAAGGCTCCCAAGACAATAAGAGCCACCCCAGACCCGAAAAAAATCCTCCTAAAAATACAAGTTTTGCAAAAAAGCCATTGTGAAACATCCGGGTCTGATCCTACAGAAAGCGAGGTAACCAAGATGTTAGATACCAAAACGGAATGGAAATGACCCTTGACGATTGTTGACGGAATCGCCAAGGGTCATTTTCTGCGGCGAGTCGCCGCGGACAAACTGTCGTACATGGTGCTTGTCGGCAGTCGAGTAAAACACGTGTGGTCGGGCTGCGGTGGTAGTCCGGCGTTTTTTTGCCGGGCAGTGCCCGGACCCAAACTGTCGTACATGGTGCTTGTCGGCAGTCGAGCAAAACACGTGTGGTCGGGCTGCGGTGGTAGTCCGGCATTTTTTGCCGGGAGCCCCGGCAGGCAAACTGTCGTACATGGTACTTGTCGATAGTCGAGTAAAACACGTGTGGTCGGGCCTGGGTGCGGGTCCGATATTTTTATGTCCGGATCGCCAATGTAGGGAACGGGCATTGACCGTTCCGCGAACAAAAAAGGGCGTTCCCCGCAGAAACGCCCCAACATTATCATTTTACCATGGCTCCCATGGAATGTCAATTATATCAGGTTAAAAAGTTTCGACTTCTCCGTTTTATACCATTTATCCGAAAGTTATTTGTGTGTTTTTCCATCTTGCAAAAGGGCTTGCGGCGTGATAGACTGTTGTCATAAAAGAGGTGACACCAGACGTGGAACGTACACCTGTAGGCTGGGCTCAACATCTTCCGTTTTACATATAAGCGAAACACGAAGGATGCTGAAGAACTTAACTTACCGCGGAAGGGACTTCGATCCACGAACCCAGTCGACTCAACAGAAAGCGAGGTTACCCAATGATTGAACCCAAGGAAAAGAAATGACCCCCGACGAGAAGTCGGGGGTCATTTCTTTCCCGGCAGTGCCGGGAGCCAAACTGTCGTAGGGTGGCGGTTATCGGCAGTCGAGTAAAACACGTGTGGTCGGGCTGCGGCGAAAAGCTGCGGCTTTTTTGCGGCGCGTAGGGGGGGGGCCCGCCGCGCCCCCCCCCGCCCCCCCCCC
>JBGVNV010000036.1:0-26250 GCA_045125955.1 Faecousia sp. | reverse complement strand
TGCAGCTCATGGAACCGGGCGATGGCGCTGCTGACGGACTTCTCATCCAGGGGATACTCCATCTTGGCGGCGTAGCCGTCGTGGAGGTAGATGCCGTTGTTGTCCGACTTCCCCAGCAGATAGTAGGTCAGGTAGGCGTTCAGGGTTCGGAAGGAGTCCCGCAGGGGGAATTGATCCACAGCGTAGCCGGAAAAATCCTTCATAAACTGGCCCTCCAGCAGGCTTTCGCCGCTGATCTCGGGGAATTGCTCCAGAGGACGGCGCTCCGCGTCGGAGCTGGCCGACGCAGGCTTGAACCAGGCGAAGGCCGTCAATCCGGCCCACAGAGCCAGGATCAGGATCAGAGAGATGGTACGTTTCATAGGTTGCTCCTTATATCGAAAAGCAAAGGTACTTGTAGGGCGAGGGCATGCCCTCGCCGACCAGGTTGGGTGACCAACCGCTTTTTCAAGGATGATAATTCCCAAAAACCCACCAGCGTTTTTTTAAATTTGCGGTGCGTCGGCGGGGGCTTGCCCCCGCCCTACAGGAACGTATTGATGTGGGGTCAGAACCGGAAATACAGGAACGGATTGAAGCTGCCGTCCACCAGGGAAGCGGTGCAGAGCAGCAGCAGGGCTGCCATGACGGCGGCGTCGGCCATGGGCATATCCCGTTTCAGGGCCAGCTTTTTCGGCCAGGGAGTGGCGCCGATCAGGCCCAGCACGAAGACGCCCGCGTAGCTGCGCAGGTAGTAGAGCGTCTCCGCCGTCACCAGGGGCACGCCGCCCAGGCCGAACATGCCCGCCAGATCGGAGCCGGCCTGGCTCAGGTCTGCGGCGTTGAAGATCACGAAGCTCACCGCGATGACCAGCAGCACATAGCCGTGGCGGACCGCTTTGGGCCACCGGGTCACATCGACGAATTTCTCCATCAGCAGCAGCGCCGCGAACATCAGGCCCCACAGCACGAAGGTCCACGCCGCGCCGTGCCACAGGCCCGTGAACATCCACACGAAGAGGACGTTTCTCAGCCACTTGGCCTTGCTCACCCGACTGCCGCCCAGGGGGATATACAGGTAATCCCGGAACCAGCCGCCCAGAGTCATGTGCCACCGCCGCCAGAATTCCTGAACGGAGCCGGAGAGGAAGGGATAGTTGAAATTCTCCGGGAATTGGAAGCCGAAGATCCGGCCCAGGCCGATGGCCATGTCGGAATAGCCGGAGAAGTCGAAATAGATGTGCAGGCAGAAGCCCAGGGCGTAGAGCCAGTAAAAGAGCAGGCTCTTCTCATTGGAGGCGCGGAACAGCTCGAGAAATAAGCCCAGCTGGTTGGCAATGAGAATTTTCTTGCCCAGGCCGAAAATGAAGCGGCGCAGGCCCAGCCGGAAATCCTCCATGGTGGTCTGCCGCTCATTCAGCTCCCGCTCCACATCCACATACCGGACGATGGGACCGGCGATGAGCTGGGGGAACAGGACCACATAGCAGCCGAAATCGACAATGTTGTACTGGGTCTCGGCGTTGCCCCGGTAGACATCGATGGAGTAGCTGAGGATCTGGAAGGAGTAGAAGCTGATGCCGATGGGCAGGATCAGCTTGGGCAGGGGGATCTTCGTGCCCAGGAGCGCGTTGATGTTCTCAAAGGCGAAGTCCGCGTACTTGAACCAGCCCAGGAGCCCCAAGCAGGTCAGGCAGGAGAGCACCAGGAAAAAACGCTTCCAGCCGGTCTTCTGCGCCCGGCCGATGCCGATGCCCCAGAGCCAGTTGAGCACGATGGAGCTGAGCATGACCCAGATCAGCTTCGGCTCGCCCCAGGCGTAAAACACCAGGGACACGATCAAAAGCCAGCCGTTGCGCAGCTGCTTGGGCAGTAAAAAATACCCCAAAATCACCAGGGGCAGGAAATAATACAGAAATTCAATGCTGGAAAAGAGCATGATTGGTTCCTTTCAAAATGTTATGGAAAAAGAACACGTCATTGCGAGCCAGTGCGCACACTGGCGTGGCAATCCCGTCGATTTTCCGGGCAGGATCAGTGGTAGATTCTGCAACAGGGAGGAGATTGCCAGAAGGTGAATTGCCCCGAAGGGGCAAGAGAGGCCACCCTGGGGTGAGTCGGGCGTTGCCCTCCTCGCAATGACGTGTTCTCTTTCGGTTGTTCTTACACAAACTCTGCCCGGACTGCGAAGACTCTGTGGAATTTTTCCGGGTCGGCGGGGTCGGGGCGGGTGGCGTCCACCAGCAGGGTGCCGTTTTCGTCCAGTCCGTGGCGCAGCGTCACCCGGTCGCCCTCCCGGGCCTCGTTCAGGTAGCAGACGGTGAAGCCCTTCAGGGGGTGCTCTGCGTGGAAGGAGCCGGGCAGCAGATCCATGGCCCACTCCAGATACTTGGTGTTGTTCATGTGGCCGTTGCGGTCCAGCTGTCCGAAGCGGACCTTCCGCTCGGTGGCGATGGGCAGGTTCTTGGGGGTCAGGGACTTGGGGCTGGGCAGCTCGCCGCCACGGGTACAGCCGGGAAAATCGATGCCGCTCCTGCCCGGCACCACCATGGCCCGGGAGCTGAGCTCCATCAAAATCCACAGGGCGATGCAGCGGAACAGCTCATTTCCTTCGGCATCGTAGGCGATGGTGGCTCTGGGAAAGGCCACCCGGGTGGCGGGCATGGGCCAGGTCTCGATGGTGATGGTCTCGTAGGCACGGGGGAGCCGGGTGATCTCCACGGTCTGGCGGGTGATGGCCCAGAAGAGGTCCTTTTCGGCCATCTCCTCCCAGCTCATGTGCCAGTCGGCGCACTGCTCTCCGGCGGATTCCTGCATCATGCCCAGGATGGTGGCAGGCTTGACCCGGCCAAAACAGTCGCAGTCGTTGCCATAGAGGGTAAATTGCTTGCGATAAATGGGTTGGTCCATATTGTTTCCCCCACAAATAAAGAATGTAGGGGCGACCCTCGGTCGCCCGGCCAATTCGCAGAATTGGCCATATTTTGATCGCCTGACGGCGATGTCATTTGCGCCTGCGGCCCAAATGACCGGGCGACCGAGGGTCGCCCCTACGAAATGTCACTGATATAATTTTTCCAGCTCCGTGACCACGATCTCCCTGCCCTTGATCTTGTTCCAGTCGAAGACGGTGGCGAGCTCCACTGCGGAGATGGGTTTTGCATTTTCGGTCAGTCCCGCCGCGTGGGCCAGAACGCCGATGAGCTGCTCCGGGGTCAGGCGGCTGCGCAGGGCACCCATGTCCAGGTCCTGGTCCCGCTTGCTCAGGCGGCGGCCCTCCGGGGCCATGAGCATGGGGATGTGGGCGTAGGCGGGGTGCTCGAAGCCGAAGAGCTCCTGCAGGTACATCTGCCGGGGCGCGCTGCCCAGCAGATCCCAGCCACGGACCACCTCGGTGACGCCGGATTCGCCGTCGTCCACGGTGACGGCAAGCTGGTAGACGTATACGCCGTCGGCCCGGCGGACCACGAAATCGCCGCAGTCCGTCAGCAGGTTCTCCCGGTAGGGACCCTGAACCAGATCCGTGAATGCATATTCCCGGTCGGGGACCATCACCCGCCAGCTGGGCAGCCGCTTCTGGGCGGCCCGCTTTTCGGCGGTCAGATTCCGGCAGGTGCCCGCGTAGACGTAGGTGCCATCGGAGAGATGGGGGGCGTTGACGTTGTGGAGCTGACTGCGGGTGCAGTAGCAGGGAAAGAGGAGGTTTTTCTCCCGTAATTGGTCGAAATAGCGGTCATAGACGGCACTTCTGGTGCTCTGGGGTTCGGTTTCTTCATCCCAGTCCAGACCCAGCCACTTCAGGTCATCCCGCAGGAGCTCGGCGTATTCCGCCTTGGTCCGCAGGGTGTCCAGGTCCTCCATGCGCAGGATCCAGTCGCCGCCTTGGGATTTGGGGCTCAGCCAGCTCATGAGGGCCGCAAACACATTGCCCAGGTGCATCCGTCCGGAGGGGGTGGGCGCAAAGCGTCCGATGGGGCGTTTTTCCATGGCCTTACTCCGCAATATCCAGGTCATCGGCATCGATGACGGTGTGGTAGGGGTTGTAGGATTCGTTGATGAGCTGGGCCACCTGATCCGGGTAGAGGACAAAGTAGCTGGCACCGCCGCGCATATCGGCGTAGCCGGGGAGGGTGTCGGAGGTCATGTCGTTCATGCCAGCCAGAATGGTCTTGCCGATCCACAGGAAATTGCCCACGCTCAGGTCCGTCAGACTCTCGTTCTGAATGAGCTCCAGGGCATCGGGCAGCAGGGCCAGCTTCGCGGGGCTGACCCACTGCTTCATGCACTCGGTGATGACCATGCGCTGGACCTTCACGCGGCCCAGGTCCGCATCGGCGTAGCCGTAGCGGTAGCGCAGGGTGGCCAGGACCTCCTCGCCGTTCAGGTGGGCGTCACCGGCGGGGACGTAGACCTCCTCGCCGTCGGTGTGGACGCGAATGTGGTGGTCCAGATGGACATCCACGCCGCCCATGAGATCCACGATCTTGGGCACCAGCTCCATGTCCACCAGAATGTAGCCGTCGGGACGGTAACCGATGATCCGCTGGATGTAGTTCAGGGTCCACTCCATGCCCTCCTCGCCGCAGCCGTTGCGGCCGTAGGCGGAGTTGAGCTTGGCGCGCTTGCCCTCGCTGGTGCGGGTCAGGGTGTCCCGGGGCAGGCTCAGCAGGCCCACCCGGTTCTCCGCGCCGTCCAGATAGAGGAGCATCATGGTGTCGGTGCGGGTGCCGTCCTTGTCGGTGCCGCAGAGCAGGATGGTGGCGGTCTTCTCCTTCCGCTGGCCGATGCTGTCTTCGGACACGGGCATCTCGAAGAAGCTGCCCAGGGCGAGCACCGCCGCCACGGTCAGGGCGATGACCGCCAGGAGCGCGGTGGCACAGCCACAGCCGCAGCAGCCGCCCTTTTTGTGCCGCTTGCGCCGGACCTGACCGGCGGCACGGGCCGCACGGGTGGGCTTTTTGCCGCCATGGTCCCGGTATTCTGCCTCCGGGGCCTGGGCGTAGCCGTTGGAGAAATTCTGATAGGTTCTGCCGTCCTCGGTATCCAGTCCGGCGGGGGTATATTGGACCAGATCATCGGATCCGGCCGGGGTATTAGCGGTCGGGACATCCGTGCCATCCAGCAGGGCATCCACCCGTTTGGACAGTTCCTCGTAATCCCGGGAATTGTAAGGGTTATTATCTTTCATAAGGCACACTCCTTTACATGGTATCATACCGCAAAATGTTCCCGCTGTAAAGGAAAACCGGAAAAGTTCAAAGAAAAGTTAAAATTTGGCTGATAGAACGCAGGACAAAAAGCCCGGTCCGTTTGGACCGGGCTCAGACCTTCAAAGAACCCCAAGCCTCCCTTTTGAGGGGAGATGGCCCGGCGTAGCCGGGTCGGAGGGGTGGGGGCTAAAAGTTTAGAATACGTCGGAAATAACGGACATTTCTCAACATCCAACCTACCACCCCTCAGTCAGCTTCGCTGACAGCCGCCTGCGGGCGGCCCGGTCGCGGCTCTGACAGTCCACTGGACTGTCATTCACCACCGCGACTGCGCTTCGCTTACCCCTCCAGGGGAACCTTAAAGGTGCTTTTTTGACACGCTGGCCCGGTCCAAATGGACCGGGCGTTGATTCAGATGGCTTACTTGCTCAGCTCCTTCGCCAGGGCCGCGATCTGGGCGCGGCTCTCGTCGTTCAGGGCGGCGTGGATGCGGACGGTGGGCTCGGCAAAGCGCAGGTCCCGGCTCTCGGCGAGGATGCTCTTCATGACCTTCGCCGCCACGGGGGCCCAGGAGCCGTTTTCGATGAGGCCCACGGTGCGGTTCCGGAAGCTCCGCTCGGTCAGGGCGTGGAGGTAGGTCTTCATGAAGGGGAAAATGTCGCCGTTGTAGCTGGTGGTGGCCAGCACCAGCCGGTCAAACCGGAAGGCGTCCGCCACGGCCTCAGACATATCGCACCGGGCCAGGTCATGGACCACCACCCGCTGGCCCAGAGCCTTCAGCTCCTGCTCCAGGAGCAGGGCCGCATCCCTGGTGTTGCCGTAGACGCTGGTGTAGGCGATGACCACGCCCTCGCTTTCGGGCCGGTAGCCGGACCAGATATCGTAGAGGTTCAGATAGTGACCCAGATTCTCGGTGAGCACGGGGCCGTGGAGGGGGCAGATCATGGCGATGTCCAGCTTGGCAGCCTTTTTGAGCAACGCCTGGACCTGGGCACCGTACTTGCCCACGATGCCGATGTAATACCGCCGGGCCTCGTCCTCCCAGGGCTCCTCCACGTCCAGGGCTCCGAACTTGCCGAAGCCGTCGGCGGAGAAGAGGACCTTGTCATAGGAATCATAGGTCACGATGACCTCGGGCCAGTGGACCATGGGGGCGGTGACGAAGGTCAGGGTGTGCTTGCCCAGGCTCAGGGTATCGCCCTCGCCCACGATCAGGCGGCGGTCTGCGTAATCGGTGCCGAAGAAGCCCTTCATCATGGAAAATGCCTTGGCGGAGGCCACCACGGTGGCGTCCGGGTAGAGCTCCAGGAACTTGTCCACATTGGCGGCGTGGTCGGGCTCCATGTGCTGGACGATCAGGTAATCGGGCTTCCGGCCCGCCAGGGCGGCGGTGAGCTTCTCCAGCCAGGGCTGGGTAAAATTCCGGTCCACGGTGTCCATGACGGCGATCTTCTCGTCCAGGATCACATAGGAATTGTAGGCGATGCCCTTGGGCACAGGGTACTGGCCCTCGAAGAGGTCCACGTCGTGGTCGTTGACGCCGATGTAGCGAATATCATTGGTAATGGTCATGGCAAAATCTCCTTTTCTCGGTAAGCTTGTCTTTTACTGGGAATATGATACAATGGAAGTGGCAGGAAATCCGTGATAAAATCACACACCTGCGTGACCATATCACGGAACATTTCGTCTGTTCATACTATAGTATAGACAAGAAATCCAAGGAGGTACCAATATGGAACTTCAAATCACTTCCGCCGTGCTGCTGCCCTTTGTGGGCACGGTTTTGGGCAGCGCGATGGTCTTTTTCATGCGGGGAGCCATGAATCTGCGGCTCCAGCGGATGCTGACGGGCTTCGCCGCCGGCGTCATGGTGGCGGCCTCGGTCTGGAGCCTCATCATCCCCGCCATGGAGCAGTCCGAGCACATGGGCAAGCTGGCCTTTGTCCCCGCCTTTGTGGGCGTGTGGGCGGGCTTCGGCTTCCTGCTGCTTCTCGACAAGCTGATCCCCCACATGCACCTGCACGACGACTGCCCCGAGGGCATCCAGTGCAACCTGGGCAAATCCACCATGATGGTCCTGGCGGTGGCCCTCCACAACCTGCCCGAGGGCATGGCCGTGGGCGTGGTGGCCGCAGGCTGGCTGACGGGCAGCGAGAGCATCTCCTACGCCGGAGCCCTGGCCCTGAGCCTGGGCATCGCCCTGCAGAACCTGCCCGAGGGTGCCATCATCTCCATGCCCCTGAGCTCCAACGGCATGAAGCGAAGCAAGGCCTTCGGCTACGGCGTGGCCTCCGGCATCGTCGAGCCCATCGGCGCGGCCCTGACCATCTTGCTGGCGGGCCTGGTGGTGCCGATCCTGCCCTACCTGCTGTCCTTCGCCGCAGGAGCCATGCTCTATGTGGTGGTGGAGGAGCTGATCCCCGAAATGTCCGAGGGCCAGCACTCCAACATCGGCACCATCTTCTTCGCATTGGGCTTTACGCTCATGATGATGCTGGATGTTGCCCTTGGTTGAAACACAGAATCTCTGACGACCGCGTAGGGGCGACCCTCGCGGTCGTCCCGCTTTCCCTGCGCCGGGTCCGGGCGACCGCAAGGGTCGCCCCTACGCGCGTTTATTCGGAACCGCCCATGTAGGGAACGGTTATGACCGTTCCGCAGTACACTTTAAGACAATCGCCGCACCCTGGCGAATCCGCAATGATTTCCCTTTCCGTAGGGGCGATTCCTGAATCGCCCGGCCAATTCGCAGAATTGGCAACAGCCCTGTTGACAAAAAGCCCCCGAAATGCCACGTCATTGCGAGGAGGGCGCAGCCCGACGTGGCAATCCGTCCTCTTTCCGTCCCCCGTTGGGGGACGGCGGTGCTTTGCACCGCGGGGGATGCGGATTGCCACGTCGCTTCGCTCCTCGCAATGACGTGGAAGCTTTGGCTGGTCCCGCTTTTTTTACATGGGTGGTCGAATGGGGCTTTTTCCGCTGCCTGCGGCATCGGAAGGAACGGCACGGAGGCCGTTCCCTACGGATCCCGACGACGATTTTGAAACCGTAGGGGACGGCGTCCTCGACGTCCCGCCGCCCCAGCGGGGCGGATTACCCGATGCCGCAGGCATCGGCGGGCGATTCTTGAATCGCCCCTACACGTTCTCTTGATAAAAAATCCGCCTCTTTCGAGGCGGATTTTTTATTTCTTCGGATAGGGGGTCTTGATATCCGTTCTTCCCATCAGGTAGTCCACACTCACACCGTAGAGGTCAGCCAGCTTGCCCACTGCATCCAGCGGATAATTCAGCACGCCGATCTCATACTGGGAATAGGTATTTTGCTTGATGTTCAGATACTCCGCCACCTGCTTTTGTGTGAGTCCTCTGTCGATCCGCAGATTGCGGATACGCTCATATCGCATCAGTTCATAACGCATTTGCATCACCCGGTATGAGCATAACCTATCTGAAATTAAGATATTGCGTTTTATCTTGTTTTCAGATGTACTGAATGCATCATCAAAGGCCCTGATCATTCTACACTCTGCATTCAGCACTCAGCACTCCAACGCAAAAAATCCGCCTCTTTCGAGGCGGATTTTTTGCGTTAAGTCATTACACCTTATTGGGTGCGGGGATGGGGTCCTGGTCGTTGCGGATCTTGGCGTCGGCGATCAGGTGCTTGGGGCAGACCGTGGCGCACAGGCCGCAGGAGACACACTTGGAGTAGTCGATGACTGCCAGGTTCTTCTCGATGGTGATGGCCTCGTTGGGGCAGATCTTCTTACACAGACCGCAGCCAATACAGCCGGCGGTGCAGGAACGGGTGGTAACGGCACCCTTAGCGTTGGAGTTACAGGCGATGATGACATCGGTGCCGTACTCCACCATGCCGATGACCTTACGGGGGCACTTGATCATACACATACCGCAGCCCACGCACTTGTCCACATCGACCTTGGCAACGCCGTCGATCACATGAATGGCATCGTACTTACAGACCTTGGTGCAGGAGCCGTAGCCCAGGCAGCCGTACTTGCAGGACAGGGGGCCGTTGCCGCCGACCTTGGAGGCAGCCAGACAGTCCTTGAAGCCCTCGTAGATGCCCTTGACCTTGGCACCGCCGATCTGCTCGCCGACCTCGTTGTAGACCTTCTGGCCGGAGCACTTGACCAGAGCCACCTTGCGGGCCACGGCCTCAGCCTTGACGCCCATGATGGCGGCCATGGCAGCGGCGCACTCGTTGCCGCCGGAGGCACAGGCACCGATGGGAGCCTCGCCGTTCAGGACGGCCTCCGCGTAGGCACCGCAGCCGGCATAGCCGCAGCCGCCGCAGTTTGCGCCGGGCAGGCACTCGTTCAGAGCGTCCAGACGGGGATCGGTCTCCACGTAGAAGACCTTGGAAGCGGCAGCCAGGACCAGACCAAAGGCCAGACCCAGACCGCCCAGAATCAGAACAGCATACAAAATTTCCATCTGTCAGCCCTCCTTAGAAAATGCTCAGGCCGGAGAAGCCCATGAAGGCCAGGGCCAGCAGACCGGCGGTGATCAGGGCGATGGGGAAGCCCTTGAAGCACTCGGGTGGCTCGGCCTTGTCCACGCGCTCACGGACGGAGGCGAACAGCACGATGGCCAGGGTGAAGCCCAGACCGCCGGCGGCGCCATTGACCACGCTCAGCAGGAACTCCCAGGCACCGGCCACATGGTAACCACTCTGGGAATTGACCAGAACGACACCCAGGACGGCGCAGTTGGTGGTGATCAGAGGCAGGAACACGCCCAGAGCCTTGTACAGTGCGGGAACAAATTTTTTCAGGAACATCTCAACGACCTGAACCAGGGTAGCGATAACCAGAATGAAGGAGACGGTCTGCATATAGGCCAGATCAAAGGCCTGCAGCAGGAATACATCCACAGCCCAGCAGGCAGCGGAGGCCAGAGCCATGACGAAGGTAACGGCAACACCCATACCCAGGGCGGTGTCGATCTTCTTGGAAACGCCCATGAAAGGGCAGATGCCGTAGAACTTGACCAGAATGAAGTTCTGGCTCAGCAGCGCGGCGATCAGAATACCGAGAATCGCTTCCATTACTTCACGCCCTCCTTCTTAGCCTTTTTGTCCAGGTACTTCATCAGAGCCTGGGAGCCAGCGATGACGAAGCCCAGGACCAGGAAGCCACCCACGGGCATGACGATCTGCATGGCAGGGAACTGTTCGGGGATGATGCGGATGCCGGCGCCGCCGGGGCCCAGCAGGCCGCCGCCGAAGGTGCCGGAGCCCAGCAGCTCACGGATGACGCAGACGATGACCAGTGCCACGGTGTAGCCGATGCCCTGGCAGATGCCGTCGACCGCAGAGGCCAGAACACCGTTCTTGGAGGCAAAGGCCTCGGCGCGACCCAGAACGATACAGTTGACGACGATCAGGGGGATGAACACGCCCAGGGATGCGGACAGGGCGGGGATGAATGCCTTCAGCAGCAGATCAACGACGGTCACGAAACCGGCGATGATGGTGATGTAGGCAGCGATACGGATCTGATTGGGGATGACCTTCCGCAGGGCGGAAATCAGCACATTGGAGCAGGTCAGGATAATGGTGACGGCCAGGCCCATGCCGATGCCGTTGAACAGGCTGGTGGTGATGGCCAGAGTGGAGCACATACCCAGCAGCTGAACGGTAACGGGGTTCTTGGTCAGCAGGCCTTCCATAAACTGTTTGTTGAAATTCATTCAGAAGTACCTCCTTACTTAGCCCAGACCGGCCACGGCATCCAGGGCGGCATTGACGCCGACGCAGATGGCGCGGGAAGTGATGGTAGCACCGGTGATGGCATCCATGGTGCCGCCGTCCTTGGTGACGGAGACGGAGCCGGATGCGCCCACGAACTGGTCGCGGAAGGCGATACCGGCGGGAGTGCCGGCGGCGGCCACGGCACCCAGACCAGCGGTCTCGGTGTGGGAGACGATGCTGATGCCCAGGACCTTGCCCTCGTTGTCGATGCCGACCATCATGGTGATGGTGTTGTCAAAACCGCCGGGGCCGACCTCAACGGCGTAGCCGTTTGCGCCCTGGTAGATCTTGGAGACGATGCCGCTTGCGTCGGCGTAATCGGTGATCTCGGTGTCGAAGCCGCCGGGCAGGACTGCGGAGATGGCCTCCTGGGTCTTGGCGGCGTTCAGCTCCTCGATGACGGGAGCGGTGATGCCGTTGACGCCGGCCAGAGCAACGGCGACGACGATACAGATGGCCAGCAGAGTACCTGCCAGACGCAGGACGTAAGCGAAAATGGATTCATTCTGTTTCATTACTTTCCTGCCTCCTTCTGGGGTGCGCCGAACTTCACAGGACGGCCGATGCGGTCCAGCAGGACCACGCAGCAGTTCATGATCAGGATGGCATAGGACACGCCCTCGTTATAGCCGCCGAAGTAGCGGATCATGACGGTCAGAACGCCGCAGCCAATGCCGTAGATCAGCTGGCCGTGGAAGGTCAGGGGGCTGGTGACGTAGTCGGTAGCCATGAAGATGGCACCCAGCATCAGGCCGCCGCCGAAGACCTGGCACAGCATCCAATCGATGTTGTTGTTGCCCATGGGGAACAGCAGGGTCAGGATGGCAACGGTGCCGATGTAAGCGGCGGGGATGGTGATCTTGATGACCTTTCGGACCAGCAGGTACACCAGACCGATCAGCAGCATGACGGCGGAAGTCTCACCGATACAGCCGCCCACGGTGCCCCATGCGATCTGGCTCCAGGTCTCTGCGGGCATCAGACCCTGGTGCATGTTGGCCAGGGGGGTAGCGGCGGTGACGATGTCAGCGGTGCCGAAGGCGGAAGCGGCATCCTTCAGGCCGGGCTTGATCCAGGTGGACATGGCCACGGGCCAGGACATCATGAATGCACGGCCGGCCAGGGCGGGGTTGACCACATTGCGGCCCAGACCGCCGAAGAGCATCTTGACCAGCCCAATGGCGAAGGCGGCACCCAGCACGATCTGCCAGTAGGCGATGGTGACGGGGCAGACAAAGGCCAGCAGCACGCCGGTGACGCAGGCACTGAGGTCATAGGTCTTGTCGTGCTGCTTCATCAGCTTGTTCCACAGCTTCTCGAAGCCGTAGCAGGCCAGGACGGAAACCAGGGTAACGAACAGGGCGCGGATACCGAAGTTGTAAACGGAGAACAGCAGGGCGGGCACCAGAGCGATCAGCACATCGCGCATGATGGTCTTGGTGGTGCAGTCCTGATGGACGTGGGGGGAGCTGGAAACCGTCAGCTCATAGTAGTATTTCATCTGTGCCATTGGATCTCCACCTCCTTATTTCTTGGCCGCAGCGGCGGCGTCGCGAATGATCTGCTTGGCGGAGCGGAAGCCCAGGACCAGGGGCACGGAGGCGGGGCAGGTGAAAGCACAGCAGCCGCACTCGATGCAGTCCATGATGTTGGTGTCCTTCATTTCCTCCACATCGTTGGTGTACAGAGCCTTGTACATCAGAACGGGCATCAGCTTCATGGGGCAGGCGTCGATGCACTTGCCGCAGCGCAGGCAGCGGGCGTCCTCGACATAGTAGTTGTTGCTGCGGCCCAGGATGGTGATGGCGTTACAGGCCTTGATGGTGGGAACGCTCAGGTCGTACTGGGCAGCACCCATCATGGGGCCGCCGTTGAGGACCTTGTAGGGGTTCTCAGAGACGCCGCAGGCTTCCATCAGCTCGTTGAAGCTGGTGCCGATGGGAACCAGCAGGTTCTTGGGATCCAGGACGATGTCGCCGGAGACGGTGACGATGCGCTCGATCAGGGGCATACCCCGATAGACGGCATCGTGGATGGCCTTACAGGTGGCGGCGTTGATGACCACGCAGCCGACAGCGGCGGGCAGACCGCCGGAGGGGACCTGACGCTTGGTGATGGCGTAGATGAGCTGCTTCTCAGCACCCTGGGGGTACTTGGCGGGCAGGACGTCGACCACGACACCGGTGCCGATGGCGGCATTCTTCAGGGCAGCAGCAGCCTTGGGCTTGTTGTCCTCGATGCCGATGTGGCCTTCCTTCAGGCCCAGGATCTTCATGGCGACCATCAGACCGGAGACCACGACTTCTGGCATCTCCTGGCACAGACGGTCGTCAGCGGTGATGTAAGGCTCACACTCGCCGGCATTAACGATAACAGTATCAGCCTTGCCGATGGCACCGGAGAGCTTTACATGGGTGGGAAAGGCTGCGCCGCCCATACCGACGACACCGGCCTCGCGGATGATGGAAACCAGCTCCTCGGCAGTCAGGGCATCGACCTGCTCCTTGGTTCTGGGCTGGATCTCAGGGCACAGGGTGTCCTGATGATCGTTTTCGATGACAACTGCCATCACGGTAGAGCCATTGGTGTGGGCACGGGCTTCCACAGCCTTGACCTTGCCGGACACAGTAGCATGCACGGGAACGCACAGGCCCTGATTGTCACCGATCTTCTGACCCTTGGTCACCATATCATTCTTCTTGACCAGGGGTTTGCAGGGGGCACCGATATGCTGGCTCATGGGAATGACCACCACATCAGGCGCGGGGAATGCTTTGACACTCCGCTCCTCGGCGTAATGCTTGTTCTCCTTCGGGTGAACACCGCCAAAGAAAAAAAACGCCATAGGTCTATCACCTCTTCCGATAAATTACCGCATTTAGCCCGCGGCATAGGAATGATATTATAATACAGCAATTTTTTCGATTTGTCCACTGGAAACCGTACACTTTGTACAAATTTAGCTTAAAAAATACATTTATATCGATTGATAATGACGGTTTGCCAGAATCTAGGAATTCACACTTTCGAAATAATTGTAAAACCGACCGTACAACCGGTTTCCCGCCAAAATCGACACAAAATGTACCATTCGTCACCCGGCAGGGCCGGGGGCCATGCTGTCCGACATGTTGCTAGTCGAAAGTCGAGCAGAACTCGTGGGGTCCGGCCCTGGCTGTCGTCGATGGGTTTTTATTTTGGCAGGGCCGGGAGCCAGACCGTCCGTTTTCTCCTCCCGTAGGGGCGATCATTGATCGCCCGTGGATTTTGCCAATGCAAAATCCATCGCCGTAAGGCGAAAACAATGCTATTCTCCTTTCAGGAATCCGAAAACTGCATTTTTCGGCGGGCGATTCATGAATCGCCCCTACATCCTCAGAAGATACTCTGTTTTTGCCTCGGCGCGAAAAAAGCCTCCGGCTAAAATAGCCGGAGGCTTTGCAGGTTAAATCATCTCGTATGCCACGAGGAATCCGATGGCAGCAACCAGGAAGACTGCGCCGGCAATCAGGTAGTGGCCGCAGGGCTTTCGCTCGTCCGCCACGCGCTGGGTGTAATCGTAGTAGGTCTCCTTGGGACCGCCTTCGATCTTGCCGATGTTACGCAGGTTGTTTTGCAGGGTGCTGAAGCCGTAGCCCAGCATATCCAGAGAGCCGCTGTTGACGCACAGGCGCAGACCGCCCATGCCCAGCAGGATCACTGCGGAGACAAAGGTGCTGTCGGAAAGCAGGTGCAGCAGGGGGTATTCAGAGCCGGACTTCCAGAAGAAGATCGCAATGGCAATGACCAGCCCCAGACACAGATCCACCAGAATGGATTTCTGGTTCTCGCTCACCTTATTCCACCTCGCTCTGGTAACGGGCGAACTCCTCGTCATTGCACAGCACGAAGTGGCCGGGAGTGACCTCACGGAAGGAGGGCTGGCTGGTCCGGTAGTCGTGGTCGGCAATGCGGTTGTAGACGATACGCTTACGGTTCTTCTCGTAGTTGGGGTCGGGCTGAGGAATGGCGGACAGCAGGCTGCGGGTGTAGGGATGGAAGGGATGCTTGAACAGCTCCTCGGCATCGGCCAGCTCCACCATCTTGCCGTAGTACATAACGCCGATGCGGTCGGAGAAGTACTTGACGACGGACAGGTCGTGGGCGATGAACAGGATGCTGATACCCATGTTGTTGCGCAGCTCGTCCAGCAGGTTGATGACCTGGGCACGGATGGAAACGTCCAGAGCGGAGATGGGCTCGTCGGCGATGATGAGGCTGGGCTCCATGATCAGAGCACGGGCCACGCCGATACGCTGACGCTGACCGCCGGAGAACTCATGGGGGTAGCGGGAAGCATGCTCACGGACCAGACCGACGGTCTCCAGCATCTCGAAGACCTTCTGGTCGATATACTCCTTATCCTTGATGCCCTTGATCAGCAGACCCTCGGCGATGATGTCGCGGACGGTCATACGGGGGTCCAGGGAGGCGTTGGGGTCCTGGAAGATCATCTGGATCTCGTTGACCAGCTTGCGGTCAGCCTTCTTGTGATCCTCCTGGGCCTTCTTCATCGCTTCCTTGTTGTCGGCGATGATCTTGTCCAGCTCGGCAACGCGCTTGGGATCGGAGCAGCCGCGCTTCTCCTTCTTGGCCTCGGCGATGGCATCCTTGTAGGACTTGACGCCGGCGCAGATGCGCTCGCCCTTGAAGTAGACGCTGCCGGAGGTGATGTCGTAGAGCTTGATGATGGAACGGCCGGTGGTGGTCTTGCCGCAGCCGGACTCGCCGACCAGACCGAAGACCTCGCCCTTCTTGATCTCGAAGCTGACATTGTCAACGGCCTTGTTGACGGTCTTTGCATCCAGACGGAAGTGCTGGCACAGGTTTTCTACGCGAAGCAGGGTTTCTTCATTAGCCATTATCATTACCTCCAGTCTTGCTCATTCGGGCGATACGCTCCTTGACGATCTCAGGCATCTCCATCTTGGGAGCATCGGGATGCAGCAGCCAGGTAGCTGCGTGGTGGGTATCGCTGATGGGGAACATGGGGGGCTGCTGCTCGAAATCGATCTGCAGCGCGTACTTGTTACGGGCTGCGAAGGCATCGCCAACAGGAGGATAGATCATGTTGGGGGGAGTGCCGGGGATGGCTTCGAGCTTGGCACCCTTGCTGTTCAGGTCGGGGATGGAAGCCAGCAGGGCCCAGGTGTAGGGATGGGCGGGATGATAGAACACATCGTCCGCGGTGCCGTACTCCACGATCTTGCCGGCGTACATAACAGCGATGCGGTCAGCCATGTTCGCAACAACGCCCAGGTCATGGGTGATGAAGATAACGGACAGGTTGCGCTCGCGCTTGAGCTTGTTGATCAGCTCCAGGATCTGGGCCTGAATGGTCACGTCCAGAGCGGTGGTGGGCTCATCGCAGATCAGAATGTCGGGGTCGGCAGTCAGGGCGATGGCGATAACGATTCTCTGGCGCATACCGCCGGAGAACTCGAAGGGATACTGACGGAAACGCTTACGGGCCTCGGTGATACCGACCTGCTCCATGATGCGGATGGCGGTATCCTTTGCCATGGAGCGGGTGATCTTGTGGATCTCGCCCAGGGCGGTCTCGCGCAGCCACTCGATGTAGCGAACGCCGCGCTTCTGGAAATCGTAGCCGTCGACGATGGCGGCGCGGGCGATGAACTGCTCGCGCATACCGGTCAGGATGTGCATAACGCTGGCCTGGGCGACCTCCAGGTCCACCAGAGCCAGGGGAGCGACCTTGCCGTTGGGAGTCTTGCCCCGGGCCACGGCGGCCTCGTACTTGGCGGTCTGCTTGTCGAAACGCTTCTGCTCGGCCACATTGCTGACGGCACCGTTGTAATAGGTGTCCAGAGCACTGTTCAGGCCCACGCGGAAGGTGTAGGCAGAGCTGTCCTTGACAGTCTCCAGGGGATCAATGGCCTTCTCCACCAGATTGGCCAGCTCGGTGGCATACTTTCTGGCGGCCTCGGCAGCGGGCATCTCAGCGAAGAACTTCTCGGCCTCGGCCAGCTTCTCCACGGCAACAGCCATGTTCTTCTTGGACTCGGCGGCAGTGTACTTCAGGGCGGAGATGGTGTAGTCCAGGAACTTGGTCATGAACTCGCCGCGCATGCTGCCGGCGGTCAGCTGGTTCAGGACCTCGGCGGACTCGTCGCCCAGGGTCTTCTTGTCCAGGACGATGTAGCAGCCCAGAGCGAAGAAGCCGGGAGTGACGGCATCGGCACCGGCCTGCAGCATGGCGCGCAGCTTGGTGACGGTGGCCTTCAGGTCGGTGAAGTCCTTGCTCTTGGCACCGGCAGCGGCCTGGGCCATCATCTCGTTGACCAGAGCCTTCAGGCCCTCGCCGTCGCGGACCACAAAGTGGTTGACAGCACCCAGAGCGTAGCTCTTGAGCTCCTTGGCATCGCCCTTGGCGTCGGTCAGGGCGTTCTTGTCGATGGCCAGCAGCATGTCGTCGGCAGCCTTCAGGGCGGCGACGGCATTGGTGTGGGCGGTATCGTAGGGACCCTCGTGCTTGGACTGCTCCTTGATGACGGCGCGGAAGGTCTCAAACAGGGACTTGTCCACATTGCAGCCGGAGGCAGTCATGGCATCATGCAGGGCCTTCATGCCCTCATTGAGCTTCTTCTTGCACTCACGGCGGCGGGCCTTGTTCTTCAGCAGCTGAGCCTCGGTCAGCTGCTTGCCCACGCGCATGATGGGGTTCAGGGAGGACAGAGGATCCTGGAAAACCATGGCGATCTTATCGCCGCGGATGGAGTGGAAATCCTCCTCGGTGATCTTCAGCAGGTCCTTGCCGTCGTACAGGATCTCGCCGCCCTCCACGATGGTGTTGGCAGCGGAGATGCCCAGGATGGTCTTGGAGGTGGCGGACTTACCGGAGCCGGACTCGCCGACGATGGCCAGGGTCTCGCCCTTGTAAAGATCGAAGGAAATGTCACGGACAGCCTGAAGCTTGCCGTTGACGGTACGGAAGGAGATGGTCAGGTCCTTGACCTGAAGTTTCTTTTCAGCGCTCATTCGTCAGACCCCCTAAGTGCAGGATTGAATGCGTCACGAAGTCCGTTGCCGAACAGGTTAAAGGAAATCATAAGCAGAGAGATAAACAGGGCAGGGAACAGGATGATGTGCGGATCGCTGGACAGGTACTGTCTGCCGTTGGCCAGCATGGTACCGACGGAGGTGGTGGTGGAGCTGTCCAGGTTGACGATGCCCAGGTAGGTCAGGGTGGACTCCTGGAAGATAACGCCGGGGATGACCAGCACGGAGCTGGTGACGATGGTACCCAGGGCGTTGGGGAAGATGTGCTTGAACATGATGCGGGTGTCCTTTGCGCCCAGGGTACGGGAAGCCAGAACATACTCCTGACCCTTGAAGCGGTAGAACTGCATACGCACGGTGGAGGCCATGCCGATCCAGCCCGTCAGCACGAAGGCAAACAGCAGCGACGGCACGACGCCGACCTTTTTCGCCAGATGGAGCTGGAACAGGGTCGCCACGACCATGAAGGGAACACGGGACAGGATGTCGCTGATACGCTCCATGAGCATATCGATGGCACCGCCGTAGTAGCCCTCGATGGCGCCGTAGATGGCACCGATGAACAGGTTGATGCAGGCGATGCACACGGCGAACACCAGGGAGAACCGTGCACCGGAAGCCAGTCTGGTCAGGATGTCCTGGCCCAGGGCGTTGGTGCCGAAGGCGAAGGCAGGCTCAAAGCCGTAGCGGTACTGGAAGTAGGCGTACTTGAAGATACGGCACTTGTAGGAGACGGAGCTGGAGTCACCGGTGATGGTGGCGTAGCGGTAACGGTCGGCAGAGGTGGGATCCTCGATGCCGGGGTCACCCTCCACACGCAGGGAGCTGTAGGAGCCGTCCTCACCGTTGGTCTTGTAGATGTTGATGAAGTTGCCGTCGCCATCCAGCTTGGGAGCACCCTTCTTGGTGGCCTCGTACCAGATGTTTGCGTCGGAGACGGACTTATCATTGACAGCGGGGTAGATGACCTGGACGCCGGTCTCGTTCTGCCAGTTCTGCAGAGCCTGATACTCGTCGGCGGTCAGGGTCATGGTGGTGAAACCATTGTAGATGTAGGTGTCCACATCACAGACGTAGGCGATCTTGCCCTTCTCGTCGGTGATCTGATCCTTCACCTTCTTGATGATCTCGGTGTTGGTCTCCTCGCCGATGGCGCGGAAGTAATCGTAGTTGGCAGCACCCAGGGTCATCTCCTTGGAGCCGTCCCAAATGCCGAACTGGGCGAAGAAGTTATTCTTGGGAGCCAGCTTGACATAGTTCAGGTAGTTGGTGTCGGTCAGTGCCTCGGAGTAGTTGGTGCTGCAGAACAGGGGAACGAACACCGCGTAGAGCACCAGGCACAGGATGATGATGGCCGCCACAACAGAGGACTTGTTCTTGCAGAAGCGGTGCAGGGCATCCTGGAAGAAGGAGACCTGCTTGGTCTCGAACTTCTGATCATGGATCTTGGCATCCAGACCGACGAGCTTGAACTTCTCAGCAGGAATTTCAGGAATTTGATTGTTCTTTCTCATTTCTTAGACCCCATTCTGATTCTCGGATCGATGAAACCATAGCTCAGGTCCACAACAATACCGGCGGTAAGGCCAATCAGCGTATAGAAGCCGGACAGCAGCAGGAAGAAGTTGTAGTCCAGCGCAGTGATGGAACGGACGTACAGCTCACCGACACCGGGAACGACGAAGATGTTCTCAATGATCAGGGAGCCGCCCAGAACGGCGATGACCTCGCTGATGATGGAGGGGAAGATGGGCACCATGGCGTTACGCAGGGCGTGACGGACGGTGGTCTGGGCACGGGTCAGACCCTTGGTGCGGGCCAGCAGCAGGTACTCGCTGGTCAGGACCTCGGTCAGCTCGGCACGGGTGAAGCGGGCGTAGCCGGCAATGGAGCTCAGGGACAGAGACAGCACTGCGGGCAGCATGCTCAGGAACATTTCCTTGCTGAAGTAGTCGGTACCGGCCTTCATGACCAGGGGGAACAGCTTCATCTTGTAGCACAGGAAATACTGAATCAGGAATGCGTACACATAGCTGGGCACGGAGACCAGGATCATGACGCTGGTGGAGATCAGATGGTCCTGCCATCTGTTCTTCTTCAGCGCGGCGTAGATGCCCAGCATCAGACCCACGGGAACAGCCAGCAGTGCGGAGTAGGTGTTGACCAGAACGGTGTTGGGCAGCTTGGACAGGAAGACCTGGAAGCAGCTCTGGCCGAAGTACAGCTTTTCGGAAACACCCCAGTCGCCGCCGATCAGGCTCTTGGTCAGGAAGTTCCAGAACTGCTGAGCCAGGGGGATGGGGTTGCCGTTGATGTCACAGATACCCTGACGATAGCGGCTCTGAAGGACGAGCTGCATATCCTTGCCGAACTGCTGGGGGGGCTCATTGGGCAGCAGACGGATCAGGACAAAGCACATGGAGATAATGATCAGAAATGTCAGAAGCATGAACAGGATACGTTTCACAACGTATTTTGCCATATCCATAACAAGTTTCCTCCTTTAATTTTTTTTACGGACCGTGGTCCGTCGGGGACTGGTTTATCCAAAAGAGGATACCGGCGCATAGAACGCACCGGCTTGGTGATGCATCCGCCGCGATGGGGGCCGCGGGCCGGAGTTGCCAGTGAAACGCCAATATGCCTGAGCGCAGCATCATAGCCGGGCCCATATTGCAACCGCGCACTGAACACCAATAGAAATCAGACCATTCTCAGACACGCTCGTCTGATTTCTATTGGAGTTCAGCCGTTCAACGCCTGCGAATCTCGTAGAGCGCAAGATATCTGGGATGGGGTTTCCCCCACCCCAGATATGGTTTGGAACTATTGTGTCAGACGGAGACTGACGGGATTAGGTGTAGTCCAGCTCGCCGTTGTTCTCAGCAACGTAAGCGTCCCACTCGGCATCGGTGTAGTTGAAGGTGTAGTACTTCATGCCGCCGAAGCCCATACCGAAGATGTACTCCTCGGTGTAGTACTCGATCTGCTGGCCGCGCAGCTGAGCGGAAGCGTCGTCCATGATGGGCAGGAAGTTGTAGTTCTGCAGAACAGCACCCTCCAGGGCACCCAGGATGGCCAGACGGGTCTCGGGATCCTTGTCAGCAGTACCGCAGGAGTACTCCATGGTGGAGCCGTCAGCAGCGGTGATGGTGCAGGCAGCGCCGTTCATGATCTTCTGCCAATCCTGGACGGAAGCGGTGTAGACGGTGCCGTTGATCTCGATGTCGCAGGTGATGGCGGTGAAGTCGGTGCAGTCGTCGTACTGGTAGTCGGTGTAGACATAAGCCTCGATCAGGCCGTAGGGATCCAGAGCGGAACCGGTCCAGCCCACGCCGAACAGCATGTCGACCTGGTTGTTCTTCAGAGCGTCGGAGAAGGCGTTGCCCAGGGTGTCGTCACGGGAGAAGGTCAGCTTGCCCTCCAGCTTGGTGCCCTTGACAGCCTCGGTGTAGTTGTTGACCAGGAACTCGTAGCCGTTGTTGTAGAAGGTGGAGGTGTTGTTGGGAGTACCGATCTTGATCTCAACAACATCGTCCTCGTCCATCAGGCCCTGCTCGATGGCCATGTCGTAAGCCAGGTCGTACAGCTCCTTAGCCTTGGCCAGGTTGTAGCCGGTGATGGAGTCGACGGCCTCGTCGATGTCGGCGTACAGCTTGCCCTCGCCGTACTCCTCGGAGACGCCCCAGAACTCAGCCAGGACATTCTTGGCGACATCGGTGGTGCGGTAAGCGGTACCAGCCTCGGGATCGGAGACGATCAGGCCGGAGAACAGGCCGAAGCCGGGAGCGTTCATGGGGGAGGTAGCCAGGCAGAAGGCGTTGCGGTCCAGAGCGTAGGACATAGCCTGACGGAACTCCTTGATGGTCAGGATGGTCTTGTTGATGTTCTCACCGGCAGCAGCCTGAGCGGTGACCAGAGCCTCAGCATCGGGGTTGAAGACCATGGCGAAGGTGGAGTCGCCGGTGGCGTAGTAGGTGTAGTCGGACATCTGGTACTCATCCATGTAGTCCTTGGTCAGGCCGAAGGTGTCCAGCTTGCCCTGCAGGAACAGCTCCAGACGGGTAGCGGGCTCCTTGACGCAGTCAACGACGATGGAGGTAGCCTGGTAGGTGTCCTCGGACAGGTCGTAGAAGTACTCGTTCTTCTCCAGGACGTACTGCTTGTCGGCCTGGTAGGAGGTCAGCTTGTAGGGGCCGTAGGACATGGTGGTCTCGGCGGAGGTGCAGTAGGTGTTGGTGTAGACGCCGTCAACAACGGAAGCGCAGGCGTCGTACATCTCAATGTTGACCAGAGGAGAGGGCAGGTTGTACTTCAGGTAGAAGCCATCCAGGGGAGCGTCCATGACGAAGACCAGCTCGTAGTCGGACTTGGCAAACCAGCCAACGTTCTCCCAGGCGACCTCGGGATAGGTGACCTCGTAAACCAGGTAGTCGGGGATGTTGTCAGCGGACTCGCCCCAGTCGGCGGAGAAGGTGATGACCTTGGTCAGCAGGTCGATGGTCTCATCGGTAGCAGCGACCAGGCCCTCCTCGTTGGCCATGGCAGCCAGAGCGTTGAAGGACTCGACATCGAACATGGCGTCGCCGTAGCCCTCAACGTAGTACTGCAGGGTGTTGCCGCTCAGCCAGTCGGTCAGAGCGAAGCCGGTAGCGATGTACATGGGGATGCCATCGGGGGTGGTGTAGGTGCCGTCCTCAGCCTTGACCAGGTCAGCCACCAGGTAACGGGTGGGAGCCAGGTTGTTCTCGGTCATGTTGACCTGACCCTGCTTCAGGTAAGCCTCAGCATTGTGGATCTGGACGGAGCCGGCGTACATGCCGTCAGCGCGGTAGTTCTGAGCCTCGGGGTTCAGCAGACGCTTGGCGGACTCAACGAAGTCGTTGGCGGTGATGGGGGTGCCATCCTGCCACTTCAGGTCCTGACGCAGGTTCAGGATGTAAGCCTTGGCGGTGTCGCCCTCGACGATGCCGTACTGGCCGACATAGTCAGCAGTCACATCGACGGGATCGCCCACGGCCATGCCGTCGACCATGGCGTAGCCGTCCTTGGTCTCGTTGTAGTCGAAGACATAGAAACCAGAGGAGATGTAGTCCAGGATCTCAGCATCAATGTTGGTCTGATAGGTGTGGTAGTTCCAGTTGGTGGGGAACTCAGCCAGTGCGTAGTTGTAGGTGTAGGTACCTGCAACAGCGGGGGTGGTGGTCTCAACGGGAGCAGTGGTCTCGGAGCCGCCGTTGCCGCCGCAAGCGACCAGGCCCAGAACCATGACAACCGCCAGAACCAGGGAAAGCAGTTTCTTCATTTCTTTTCCTCCTTGAAATTTTTACCGGCAGGAAAACCGGGTTTATAATAATTGTTCCGCAGTTTTTGCTTAACAAATTATTAACAAGTGAAAGTATACTCGTTCATCCCAGAAAAAGCAAGGGAAAAAATTCATTTTTTCGCCCTTTCCTCGCTATTTCTCCACTTTCCACGAAATGAACAAGTCAATCCCCAGCGAATCTGCCCCGGCCGCTCAATCCTCAGGCAGTTTCGTTGGTAAGATTATGATTTATTATACCATAATCATTCGACGGAATCAACATCTTTTTGCAACTTTTCATTCCAAAATTGCGAGCTTGTGCATTGCGCATTTTGCCGTTCTTTATTCTGAGCCGTTTTTGGTCATTTCATACAATTCGCTATTTTTTAACGGATTTCCCACGGGATGTTCCAAAAAAATAATGGAAATTTCCTTTCTTTTTCCGTCCGTCTATCGGGTGCAAACGTTTCGTGTTCTCCTGTTTTCGGGGATTCCTGCCCGGTGGCCGGTTTTTGGCTCCGTTGCAGTTGCAACAAAGCGAAGCATTTCCTGCAAAATATAGCAGTTTTGAATTTTACTTTTGCTTTTTCCAATTCCTCACGCAAGGACGGGCGCGGGTATTCGGCGCCCGGTGGGATTTACAGGTATTTCAGCAGGAATTCTTTCAGCTCGGCAAACCCGCCCTGGGGGCATCGGACCTCGCTGCCGCTGCGGTTGAGGATACAGGGCGTCAGCAGGAAGGCACCCATGCCCAGCGTTTCGGCGGGGCGGATGTCCTCGTCCACGTCGTTGCCCACCATGATGCAGTGTTCCGGCTCCGCGCCCAGCTTCTCCAGCAGATCCTGATAGTATGCGGGGTTTGGCTTGCAGAAGCGGCTGTTCTCATAGGTGGTGACGAGCTCAAAATCCTCCGGCTCCAGTCCGGCCCAGCGGATGCGCTGGCGGGTGGCGATGGCGGGGAAGAGGGGGTTGGTGGCCAGGACCACCCGGATACCCTTTTCCTTCAGCAGCCGGACAAGCTCCGCCGCCTCCGGGGCAAAGCCGCAGACTGTCCGGGCCTGGGCGAAGTCCGTGGCGTAGAATTCTTCAAAAAGCGGCTCATCCTTCCGGGCATCCGTGCCAAAAATGTGGCAGAAATCCGCCCAGAAGACCTCCTCATTGGTCCGGGAGCCGTCGTTCTGTACCATGGCATGGGTCCCCGCCCAGATGGCCGCCGCCAGATGCTTCGGCTCGTAGCCATAGGGGGCCAGGTGCTTTGCCAGCAGCCCCAGATAGGTATTCACAAATTCCTCCTGATCCATGGGCAGCAGGGTGCCGTCCAGGTCAAAGAGTACGGTATCGATCATCATTTGTCCCTCCTTCGGGCACAGAAGTGCTCCCAGTATACCATTCAACCCCTGCCGCTGTGTGAAGGGTTTGTGAATTTTCCGATTCTTTCCTTGCAATCGGAGGAAAGCTCCGCTATAGTAATGTGTAGGGGCGGGGCATCGACCCGCCCGCCGAAAAACAACGTTTTTCGGTTTTTCAGGCTTTTCGCCTTGCGGCGACGGATTTTGCTCAGGCAAAATCCGCGGGCGGGTCAATGCCCCGCCCCTACATCTGCAATCATTAACATACTATATATAAAAGGAGTACATTTATGTCTCAGTATGATTATCTGATCGTCGGTGCGGGACTTTACGGCGCGGTCTGCGCCCGTGAGGCTGTGAAGGCCGGCAAAAAGGTCCTGGTCATCGACAAGCGGCCCCACATCGCTGGCAATGTCCACACCGAGGAGATCGAGGGCATCAACGTCCACGTCTACGGTGCCCACATTTTCCACACCAATGACCGCACCGTTTGGGATTATGTCAACCAGTTTGCGGAATTTAACCGCTTCACCAACTCCCCCGTGGCCAATTACAAGGGCGAGCTTTACTCCCTGCCCTTCAACATGTACACCTTCAACAAGATGTGGGGCGTGGTGACCCCCGCAGAGGCCGCCGCCAAAATCGAGGAGCAGAAGCGCGAGGCCGGTATCACCGAGCCCAAAAACCTTGAGGAGCAGGCCATCTCCCTGGTGGGCACCGACATCTACGAAAAGCTGGTGAAGGGCTACACCGAGAAGCAGTGGGGCCGGGATTGCCGTGATCTGCCCGCCTTCATCATCAAGCGGCTCCCCGTGCGCCTGACCTTCGACAACAACTATTTCAACGCCCTCTACCAGGGCATCCCCATGGGCGGCTACACGAAAATGGTGGAAAATATGCTGAGCGGCATCGAAGTGCGCCTGAATGTGGACTATTTTGAGAACAAGGATGAGCTGGATGCCCTGGCGGACAAGGTCATCTACACCGGCCCCATCGATGCGTATTTCGGCTACAGACTGGGCAATCTGGAATACAGAAGCGTCCGTTTTGAGACGGAAGTGCTGGATATCCCCAATTTCCAGGGCAACGCCGCGGTCAACTACACCGACCGGGAGACCCCCTGGACCCGGATCATCGAGCACAAGTGGTTCGAGTTCGGCACCCAGCCCAAGACCGTCATCAGCCGGGAGTATTCCTCCGAATGGAAGCCCGGCGACGAGCCCTACTACCCCGTCAACGACGAGCGCAACGGCGCGCTGTACCAGGAATACAAAAAGCTGGCCGATGCCGAGGAAAAGGTCATCTTCGGCGGCCGCCTGGGCGAGTATAAGTACTACGACATGGATGCCGTCATCGCTTCCGCCCTCAAAAAGTGTCAGGAATTGTTCTGAATGATCGAATGCCCTCCGGGATTACCCGGAGGGCATTTCAGCTTGTCAAAGAACTATCCAAACGCCCCCGTTTCGTGTATAATAGACGAATCGGGGGTGTTTTTATGGAACAATGGAAAAACAACGCACGGCGGGAGCCTATTATCGTGGATCTGGACACTTTGGTTCCCAAAGAT
>JBGVNV010000035.1:0-28758 GCA_045125955.1 Faecousia sp. | reverse complement strand
AACATCACCTTCTGATTCTTAACGACTGCGACCCAGCCTTCAGGAGCGCCCTTACCGGAACCCATACGGGTGCCCAGGCCCTTCTTGGAATAAGGCTTGTCGGGGAAGATCTTGATCCAGACCTTACCGCCACGCTTGGTGTAACGAGTCATGGCGATACGAGCGGCCTCGATCTGGTTGCCGGTGATCCAGCCGGGCTCCAGAGCCTGGATACCGAAGTCACCGTAGGCAACCTTGTTACCGCGGGAGGCAGCGCCGGTCATACGGCCACGCTGAACCTTGCGGTACTTAGCTCTCTTAGGCATCAGCATTAGCGGTTACCTCCTTCACGGTTGTAGTTTCTTCTTTCACCCTGACGGCGCTCGCCATTGTTGCGGCGGTCGCCGTTACGGCGCTCACCGTTGCGGCGCTCACGGCGCTCACGGGGAGCGGGTTCGGGAGCAGCGGCGCGCAGAGTGGTGTTCAGGACCTCGCCCTTGTAGATCCAAACCTTAACACCGATGCGGCCGTAGGTGGTGGCAGCTTCGGCAAAGCCGTACTCGATGTCGGCGCGGATGGTCTGCAGGGGAATGGTGCCTTCGTGATAGCTCTCGGAGCGGGCGATCTCAGCGCCGCCCAGACGGCCGCCGCAGGTGACCTTGATGCCCTTGGCACCCAGGCGAGTGGCCTGCTGCATAGCCTTCTTCATGGCACGACGGAAGGAGATACGCTTCTCCAGCTGCTGAGCGATGTTCTCGGCCACCAGCTGAGCGTTCAGGTCAGGGCTGCGGACCTCAACGATGTTCAGGTTGACGCTCTTGCCCAGACGGGTCTCCATGTCCTTGCGCAGGTTCTCGATCTCGGCACCAGCCTTGCCGATCACCACGCCGGGACGGGAGCAGTTGATGTTGATCTTGACCTTGCCATTGCTGCGCTCGATCTCGATCTTAGCGACGCCAGCGGCGTACAGCTTGTTCTTCAGATACTTGCGGATGTTGTAATCTTCGACGACCAGGTCACCGACCTTGTCCTCGCGGGCGTACCAGCGGGAATCCCAATCCTTGATAACGCCGACCCGCAGTCCATGGGGATTAACTTTCTGACCCATAGCTACCTCCTGATTAAGCCTTCTCACTCACACCGATGGTGATGTGAGTGGTTCTCTTGTTGATCCGAACGAAACCACGACGAGATGCGATGCGGCCGCGCTTCAGGATGGGGCCGGGGTTAGCGATCACAGTGGAAACGTACAGATTGTCGGCATTCATGCCGTGATTGTGCTCAGCGTTAGCCACAGCGCTCTTCAGCAGCTTAGCCATGGGCTCACAGGCTGCCTTGGAGGTCTGGCTCAGGTACGCGGTAGCGGTCTTAACGTCCTGGCCCCGGATCATGTCGCAGACGAGCTTGACCTTACGGGGAGACATGCGGACGTACTTTACATGTGCAAATGCTTCCATTTTCGTACCTCCTTACTTGCTGTTAGCGGTCTTGCTGCCGGAGTGACCACGGAAAGTGCGGGTGGGAACGAACTCACCCAGCTTGTGACCGACCATATCCTCAGTGATATAGACAGGCACATGCTTGCGGCCATCGTGGACAGCGATGGTGTGACCGACGAAGGAGGGGAAAATGGTGGAAGATCTGGACCAGGTCTTCAGAACCTTCTTTTCACCGGCCTTGTTCAGCTCCTCAACGCGCTTGTACAGCTCGGGAGCTACGAAAGGGCCTTTCTTGATACTTCTGCTCATTTCATTTCCTCCTTACTTGCTGTTTCTGCGCTTGACAATGAACTTGTTGGTGGGGTTCTTAGTCTTGCGAGTCTTGTAACCCAGTGCGGGCTTGCCCCAGGGAGTGACAGGGCCGGAACGGCCGATGGGAGCGCGGCCCTCACCACCACCGTGGGGGTGGTCGTTGGGGTTCATGACGGAACCACGGACGGTGGGACGGATACCCATGTGACGGGTACGGCCAGCCTTACCGATGTGGACGTTCTCGTGGTCGACGTTGCCAACCTGGCCGATGCAGGCGCAGCAGTTGGTACGAACGTAGCGGACCTCGCCGGAGGGCAGACGGACCTGAGCCAGCTCGCCTTCCTTAGCCATCAGCTGAGCAGCGGTACCGGCGGAGCGGACCAGCTGAGCACCGTGGCCGGGCTGCAGCTCCACGTTGTGGATGACAGTACCGACAGGAATGTTGGCGATGGGCAGGCAGTTGCCGGGCTTGATATCAGCGGTGGTGGAGGAGATGACGGAGTCACCGGCCTTCAGACCGTTGGGAGCCAGGATGTAGCTCAGCTCGCCGTCCTCATACTTGATCAGGGCGATGAAAGCGGAGCGGTTGGGATCGTACTCCAGGCGCTCGACAGTGGCGAACATGTCGGTCTTCTGACGCTTGAAGTCGATGATGCGGTACTTGCGCTTGTTGCCGCCGCCGTGGTGGCGGACGGTGATGTGACCATAGCTGTTGCGACCGGAGTGCTTCTTCAGGGTCTCAACCAGGCTACGCTCAGGCTTTGCCTTCTTATCGACACCCTCGAAGGCGGAAACGGTCATGTTCCGGCGAGCGGGGGTATAAGGCTTGTAAGTCTTAATTGCCATTTCGCATTTTCTCCTTTATTGAGATTGGATTAGACCATACCCTCGAAGAACTCGATGGTCTTGGAGTCGGCGGTCAGAGTAACGACAGCCTTCTTGTAGTCAGCACGCTTGCCGGCGGGATAAGCACCGGTGCGCTTGACCTTGCCATTGACGATGGCGGTGTTGACCTTGGCGACCTTGACGCCGAAGATGGTCTCGACAGCAGCCTTGATCTCGGTCTTGTTGGCGGCCATAGCCACCTCGAAAACGTACTTCTTATCAGCGACGTCAGCCATGGACTGCTCGGTGATAATGGGCTTTCTGATGATATCGTAAGTGTTCATTATGCGAATACCTCCTCGATCTTGGCCAGAGCAGCCTTATCGACGACCAGCTTGTTGGCGTTGACGATGTCGTAAACGTTCAGCAGGTTGGCGAAGGTGACCTCGCAGCCGGGGATGTTGCGGCCGGACTTGACCACGATCTGGTCAGCCTCAGCGGTGACGACCAGGGGCTTCTTCTCGGCGCCGACGGCGTTCAGGAAGTTAGCGAAGGTCTTGGTCTTGATGGAATCCATCTTGATGGAGTCGATGACGACCAGGTTGTTCTCTGCGACCTTAGCGGACAGCGCGCTCTTCAGGGCCAGACGCTTGACCTTCTTGTTCAGGGTGTAAGCGTAGCTTCTGGGCTTGGGAGCGAAGACGATACCACCGTGAGTCCACTGGGGAGCGCGGGTGGAACCCTGACGGGCACGACCGGTGCCCTTCTGACGCCAGGGCTTACGGCCACCGCCGGAAACCTCAGCGCGAGTCAGAGCGGACTGAGTGCCCTGACGGCAGTTGGCCAGGTGGTTCTTGACCACATCGTGGACAACAGCGGCGTTGGGCTCAACGCCGAACACAGCAGCGGAGAGTTCGATCTCGCCGACCTGCTTGCCGGACATATCATAAACAAAAGTCTTGGACATGATTTAGCTCTCCTTTCCTTAGGCGTTTCTTGCGGAAGCCTTCTGGGGGTTACGACCGGAAGCCTTCTGGGGATTCTTGCTGATGCCGGACTCAACGTTCTTGACACGGTTGTTCTTAACAGTGTTGCGAATGAAGACCAGACCGCCCTTGGGGCCGGGGATGGCGCCGCGGATGGCGATCATGTTCAGCTCAGCGTCGACCTTGACGATCTGCAGGTTCTCGATGGTGACCTGCTCGTTGCCCATCTGACCTGCGCCGATCTTGCCGGGGAAGATGCGGGACTGATGGGAAGAGGCACCCATGGAACCAGCGTGACGGTGGACAGGGCCGCCGCCGTGGGTCATGTCAGTGCGGTGGGCACCGTGACGCTTGATAACGCCCTGGTAGCCGTGGCCCTTGCTGATGCCGGTGACATCGATCATGTCGCCGTTCGCAAAGACGTCAGCCTTGATGACGTCGCCGACGTTCATCTGGGCAGCGTTCTCCAGACGGAACTCCTTCAGGTGACGCTTAGCCTCGACGCCAGCCTTCTTGAAGTGGCCAGCCTCAGGCTTGGTCAGCTTGTGCTCCTTGACATCTTCGTAACCCAGCTGCACGGAGGCGTAGCCGTCGGTCTCGACGGTCTTCTTCTGGGTGACCACGCAGGGGCCTGCTTCCACGACGGTAACAGGGATGACCTTGCCGGTCTCATCGAAGATCTGGGTCATGCCCACTTTCTTGCCGATGATTGCTTTCTGCATTTTGGTTTTCTCCTTTATAATAGGTTATTGGTTGACGCGGAAGCATTGGGGACTTCTTTGCCAACGTGACCCGTCCGCCCGATGCCAGACAGTGCGGGCTGCTATAATCGTGACGATTACAGCTTTATCTCAATCTCAACGCCAGCAGGCAGGTCCAGGCTCATCAGGGCCTCGACGGTCTTCTGATTGGGGTTGAGGATATCGATCAGTCTCTTGTGGGTTCTGCGCTCGAACTGCTCACGGCTGTCCTTGTACTTGTGGACAGCGCGAAGGATGGTCACGACTTCCTTCTTGGTGGGCAGAGGGATGGGGCCGGACACGGCAGCGCCGTTGCGCTTGGCGGTGTCCACGATCTTGGCAGCGCTGGAGTCGATCAGCTGGTGATCGTAAGCCTTCAGACGAATGCGGATCATTTCGTTGTTTGCCATGGTTGTTTTCCTCCTTGAAAACGTACTCAGTTTCTTTTGTGCCTGGGTACGGTCGAACTGTTCATCACGCCTCCGTGCGTATCACTCCGGCCCATGAAAAATGGCCGACGCAAGGCCGACCCTTGTCCACAGCGCAGCGATATACGCAAAGCACCTATGAACAGCTCAGCCGCCCGATGACCGGACATACTCCGCGGAAGTTACCTCGTTTCCGAGCAATCTCCCGCATCATCGCAGTGTGCGCATAGCTTTCCTATCGCACGTCGATATGATACCACACCCCTCCCCCATTGTCAAGCATTATTTCGGGGAAAATTACAAAATCCAGGGCCTTTTTTCGGGCAAAACAGAGATTCGGTAAAATGTACCACGGGGCGGTATTTTGGGTGGATGTTTCTTGGATTTATGAAACATTTGGAACTTCCGTACTCGGAAAGCAATAGCCAGGTGATTCCATCGGGATGAGATCACCTGGCTTTTGTCTCGTCGATATTTTTGCTGACGCAAAATCGATATATTTCCTGGCGGAAATTCGATATATCGCGATGCGATTCGATATGATTGAAATCCCCTTTTCGCCCCGCAGGGCATATCGAGCGTTTACGCATATCGAAGGCGAAACCTATATCGAAAATCCCGTCAGGGATTTATATCGATTTATTTCAGTTCCCACTCGTTGATCTGCATGGCCTTTTCGTAGAGCTTCAGGTAGCTCTCGTAGCGGCTTTTGCCGATGTCGCCCTGGGCCAGGGCCGTGGTGACGGCGCAGCCGGGTTCTTTTCGGTGGGAGCAGTCCCGGAACTGGCACTGACCTAAGTAGCGGCCAAATTCGGGGAATGCGTACTGGAGATTATCCTTGAGGATGACCTCCATCTGGTCGGTGTCGAAGGAGGAGAAGCCGGGGGTGTCGGCGATGAGGGCGTCGCCGATGGTATACAGCTCCACATGGCGGGTGGTGTGCCGTCCGCGGCCCAGCTTTTCGCTGACCTCGCCCACGGGCAGGTGCAGTTCGGGGTCCAGGGCGTTGAGGATGCTGGACTTGCCCACGCCGGAGTTGCCGGTGAAGGCGCAGAATTTGCCGCTGAGCTCACTGCGCAGCTCCTCGATGCCCAGGCCCGTTTCGGCACTGGTCTGGATGACGGTGTAGCCCGCCTGCCGGTAGATGGCGGTCAGGTCCTGGGCCGGGTCCATGTCGCACTTGTTGACACAGATGCAGACCGGCACCTCCTGATCGCCGGCGATGGCGGCGACCCGGTCGATGAGGAAGGGCTCCGTCACCGGGTTGACGTTGGCGGCGAAGACCACCAGCAGATCCAGGTTCGCCACGGCGGGGCGGACGAAGGCATTTTTCCGGGGGTGGATTCGCTCCACCATGCCCTTGCCCTTTTCCACGCTGATGTCCACGATATCGCCCACCTGGGGGCTGAGGCCGGTCCGCCGCATGGAGCCGCGGGCCCGGCAGGTGATGACTTTTTTCTCCGTCTGGACATCATAAAAGCCGGAGAGAGATTTGACGATCCGTCCTGTTTCGATCTTAAGCATCAAAATTCACCGTTTCCGTACGCAGGAGCTCGCCGTCGATGAAGATGGAGTACTCGCCGGTGCCCCGGCCCGTCAGGGTGAACTCATAGGTCGCCGTGTCGGGGGTCAGGTGCACATTCACCACGATCTCCTCGTCAAATTCGACGGAGAGGTTATACTCCTCCGTCCGATCTGTGGGCAGGGCGATGGTGATGGACTTGGTGACTTCGGGTGCCTCGGTGGGCTTGGTGGTGGCCGGGGGCTCCGCGGGCTCGGGACCCTTGGACAGGGTCAGGATGATGCGGGTGGTCACATCCACCCGGTCGCCCTCGACGATGTTGGCCCGGATGACCTTACCGGCGGCCACATCCTCGGAGTATTCCTCCTGGGTGGAGATGTTGCGGAAGCCCTTGGCATCCAGGGTCTCCCGTGCGGCGGACTCGGTCAGGCCGATGACATTGGGCATCCGCTCAATGACCTCGCCGGAGGAGTAGTAGACGATGATCTCCTGGGTCACGTCCTGCTCGGAGCCGGGCTCCACGCTCAGACGGGTGACGGTGCCCTCCTCCTCCAGGCTGGGCTCCTCCTTGGGAGTGACCTTTTCAAAGCCGTTGTTGTTCAGGATGGTCACGGCGGTGGTGTACTTCTCGCCCACCAGACCGTCGGGCACCCGCGCGGTGCGGACCTCCTTGCCCAGGCTGACGAAGACCAGGATGGTGTCGCCTTCCTCCAGGGCCTTATCGGGCTCGGCGGCCTCGGCCCGGATGACGAGACCCGCAGGGATCTCCTCATGGTGCTCCTCCTGGACCAGGGGGCGCAGGTTGAAGGCGGAGATGTAATTCAGGGCGTCCTCCTTGGGACGGCGGACCAGACGGTCCAGCTGGGGGTTCAGCTCGGCCTCCTCCGGGCCCATGCTGACCCAGACCTGGACCTTGGCGTTCAGCTCCACCTGCTCACCGTGGATGGGGCTCTGCTTCATGATGGTGCCGGCGGGGACCTCGTCGTCGTAGTCGTAATCCGCCAGGACAATTTCAACCGTGGGATAATCGGTGCGGTCCAGCTCGTCGTAGACCTTGCCCACCAGTTCGGGGACGGGGACCAGAGCCTTGGTGTTGCCCAGCATGCCGCCGTTGAAGAGCATCACCAGGAAGATGACGATGGCGATGACGGCGACGGCAGAGCAGATGACCACGGTGGTGGTCACGGCGCGGCCACGGTTTTCGTTCTGCTCCTGCCGGGATTTGGCGGGGCGGCGTTCGGCGGTCTCCGTCCGGGGCTTTGGGGTCTGGACGGCGGTCCGGGCACCCGTCTGGGCGGGCCGGTCCGTGCGGACACCGGCGGCGCGCTCGGCGGCAGTCCGGGGCTGCTGACGCTTGCCGGGGTAGACCTTCAGGACCTCATCCAGGGCAGCATCGCTGCCGAAGGTGAAGAGGATATCGGGATTCTTGCGCAGCTCCTCCAGATCATAGAGGAGGGCCGTTGCGGAATTGTACCGCTGGCTGGGATCGGTGGCCATGCATTTCATGATGATCTGCTCCAGGCCGCCGGGGATGTTGGGATTCAGCACCGAGGGCATGGTCGCGCCGCCGTTGATGTGCTGGATGGCCACGGCCACGGGGGAATCGCCGTCGTAGGGGGCGCGGCCCGTCATCATCTCGTACATCACAACGCCCAGGGAGTACAGGTCGGACCGGTTGTCCACCCGGCCTCCCTTGGCCTGCTCGGGGGAGATGTAATGGACGGAGCCCAGGGCCTCCTTGGTCAGGGTGTTGCTCTGGCTCATGAGCCGGGCGATGCCGAAGTCCGTGACCTTGGCGGAGCCGTTTTTCAGCACCATGACGTTGTGGGGCTTGATGTCCCGGTGGACGATGCCCTGGCTGTGGGCGTGCTCCAGGGCCTTGGCGATCTGCATGGCGAAGTGGAGGGTCTCCTTCCAGTTGAGGGTACCCTTCTTCTCCATGTACTGCTTCAGGGTGATGCCGTCGATGAGCTCCATGACGATGTAATCCGTACCCTCGTGGGCGGAGACATCGTGGACGGACATGATGTTGGGATGGTTGAGCTTGGCGACGGCCTGGCTCTCCGCGTGGAAGCGGTTGCGGAACTCTTCGTCCTTGCTCAGCTCGTCCTTCAGAATTTTAATGGCGACCAGCCGGTTCAGCCGGTGGCAGCGGGCCTTGTAGACCACAGCCATGCCGCCGAAGCCGATGGCTTCCAGAATTTCATACCGACCGTCCAGGAGACGGCCGATGTACTTATCGTTTTCCATGATTCGCACTCCTTTCCGCAGGATCAGACCATGACCAGTACACAGGTCACATTATCCGGCGATCCGCGTTTATCTGCGATGTCGAACAGCCGCTTGCAGCAGTTGTCGTTGTTCACCCCGTGGACCACCTCGAAGAGGATCTCCTGATCGTCAACCTCGTTGTGGAGGCCGTCGGAGCTCAGGAGCATGGCGTCGCCCCGCTCCAGCCGGATGGCGAAGACATCGCTCTCCACGGTGGGCTCGGTGCCCACGGCCCGGGTGATGTAGTTTCGGCCGGGGTAGTCCCGGGCCTCCTCCAGAGCGATCTCGCCCCGGTCCACCATCATCTGGACCAGGCTGTGGTCCACGGTGATCCGGCGGATGTCACTGTGGGTGATGTGATAGCAGCGGCTGTCGCCCACATTGACGATGGTGGCATTTTTGCCGCTGATGAGGGCCGCCACCAGGGTGGTGCCCATGCCGGCGAAGTCCTCAAACTGCCGGGCCTGGTCGTAGACGGTGAAATTGGCCAGCTTCACGGCGTTTTGCAGGAGCTGCTCCACCTGTTCCTGGCTCATGGAGGACTTGTAGGAGCAGCGGACCTCCTCGGTAAACACATCTATGGCCAAGCGGCTGGCGATATTACCGGATTTCGCGCCGCCCATGCCGTCGCAGACCGCAGCCAGGACCGTATTGCGGTCCAGCTCTTCAATGCGGTAGACGTCCTGGTTCTGGGTGCGGACCTGTCCGGTCTCTGAAAGGCCCCAATGTTCCATCGGGAATACCTCCTTTCGGGGCGTTTTACCCCTGGTTCCTGGTATATTTTCTGCGGAGCTGTCCGCAGCTTGCGTCGATGTCGCCGCCCAGGGTCCGGCGGACCGTGGCGGTGATGCCGCCGTCCTCCAAAATCTTCTGGAACCGGGCGACAGCCTCCCGGGAGCTGGGCTTCAGGGGGCTCTCCTCCACATGGTTCAGGGGGATCAGGTTGAAGTGGGCGGGCAGACCTTTCAGTCTGCGCAGGAGCTCCTTGGCATCCTGGGGCCGGTCGTTGACACCGTCGATCATGGCGTACTCAAAGTGGATACGCCGGGAGGTGGCGTCGTAATACCGGCGGCAGGCATCCAGCAGCACATCCATGGGGTATGCCTTGTTGACGGGCATGACCTTGTCCCGGATGGCATCGTTGGGGCCGTGGAGGGAGATGGCGAGGGAGATCTGCAGCTTCCGCTTTGCCAGCTCGTCGATCTTCGGCACCAGGCCGCAGGTGGAAAGGCTGATGTGGCGCATGCCGAGATTCATGCCGTCGGTGCTTCCGATGAGCTCCAGAAAACGCATGACATTCTCAAAATTGTCCAGGGGCTCGCCGATGCCCATCAGGACCACCCGGGAGATGGGCAGGCCGGAGTCGATCTGGGTGAAGAGGACCTCGTCCACCATCTCGTGGGGCTCCAGTCTTCTGACCAGACCGCCGATGGTGCTGGCACAGAAGGCGCAGCCCATCTTACAGCCCACCTCCGTGGAGATGCAGACGGTGTTGCCGTAGTGGTAGCGCATGAGCACCGTTTCCACACAGTTGCCGTCCTCGAGCTGCCAGAGGTACTTGATGGTGCCGTCCTTTTTGGACTCCTGCTTGCGCAGGACCTTGGGGGTGTAGAAGGGGTAACGCTCCGTCAGGGTCTGGCGCAGGTCCTTGCTGAGATTGGTCATCTCGTCGTAGCTGCCCACGCCCTTGTGGAGCCAGGTATAGACTTGCTTGGCCCGGAAGGCGGGCTGGCCCAGCTCTTTCAGAGCCGCCTGCATTTCGGGCAGAGTCATGGATTTGATGTTCATAAGCTTCTCCGCAGACGGGCGATGAAGAACCCGTCCGTGTCGTGTTCACCGGGGACCAGAGTCAGCATCCCGGTGGTATTTTCACCGAATTCCGCAGGGAGCTTCAGGGGCTCCAGGGAAAATTCGGGATTTGCCTTCAGGAATTTTTCCACCACACCCTCATTCTCCCGCCGCACCAGGGTGCAGGTGGAGTAGATCAGCACGCCGCCGGGGCGGACGTAGCGGGCCTGGTTTTTGAGAATTTCGAGCTGCAATGCGGGCAGCTCCTTCATGGTGTCCGGGTCCTTTTCCCGGATATCGGGCTTTTTGCGGATGATGCCGTAGCCGGAGCAGGGCACATCCACCAGGGCGAAGTCCACCTTGTTTTCCAGCGCAGGGTCGAAGACCGTGGCATCGAAGTGCCGGGGGTGCATATTGGCAAAGCCCATGCGCTCGGCACCCTTTTCCATCAGGGGGACCTTATGCTCGTGAATGTCGGAGGAGACGATCCTGCCCTTTCCGCCCAGGCGGATTGCGGCGGCGAAGCTCTTGCCGCCGGGGGCGGCGCAGCAGTCGGTCACGAGAAAATCGCCCTCGGTAATTCCGGCGCAATCCACCGCAAGTCTCGCGGCGGCATCCTGGACGTAAAACTCACCCTCCAGGAAGGCGGGGAGCTTTTCCAGGGCACCGGTGTTTTTCAGCACCAGGCAGTTTTCCATCCAGCCGTGGGGCTGGGCCTCCACACCCTCATTTTCCAGTCGCCGGAGGAGGGCGGCGGCGGTGGTGCGCAGGGTGTTGACCTGGATCACCGTATCGGGGGCGGCGTTGTTGGCTTGGAGCATATTTTCCAGCCGATCCTCGCCCACATAGCTGCGGAGCAGAGCCACAAGGCCGGCGGGGTGGGAATATTTCGTGGGCAGGTCCGTGGGGGGAATCAGGGTATCCCGGCTGCGGACGGCGTTGCGCAGAACGCCGTTGACCAGCGGGGCGGCATTTTTCTGCTTCTTGCAGTACCGCTTGGCCAGGTCCACCGCCTCGTTAACGGCGGCGGAGTCGGGAATTTTGTCCAGGAACAAAATCTGGTACAGCCCCAGATGCAGGATGTCCCGGAGCACGGGCCGCAGGTCCTTGAGCCGTCCGGTGAGGAGCTGCTGGAGGTAGTGGTCCAGCAAGCTTCGGTTTTGCAGGACACCGCAGGCAAGCCTCGTGGCCAGGGCCGCATCCCGGCGGTCCAAGCGGTCGTGGGCCAGCTGCTCTTTCAGGGAGGAATTGACCCATCCGCCCTCGGCCCGGCAGTTTTTCAGCACATTCAGTGCGCTCTCTCTGGCGGACATATCAAATTTCGATGGGGTGGCCCCGGAAATAGTCGGGAGCCGCCATGCGCTTGCCGCCCTCGGCCTGGAGCTGGCGAATTTCGATCACCGTGCCATTGCCGCAGGCAACCCGCAGGCCCTTCTTGTTCAGCTCGATGGGAGTGCCGGGGGCCTTATCGGTGGTCTCGGGAACCAGAACGGTCTGGTGGATCTTGAATTTGGTGCCGCCAAGCTCTGCAGTGGCGATGGGCCAGGGGTGCAGGCCCCGGACCTGGTCATGGACCCGCTGGGCAGGCTTGTTCCAGTCGATGGGGCACATGGACTTGTCCAGCATGGGGGCAAAGGACACTTTTTCGGGGTCCTGGGGGGTGGCAGGTACGTCGCCCTCGGCCATGCGGGAGAGGGTCTTGCTCAGCAGCTCTGCGCCCAGGTCCGCCAGTCGGTCCAGCAGCTCACCGGCGGTCTCGTTCTCGCCGATGGGGGTCTTGGCCACGTCGATGATGTCGCCGGCGTCCATCTCCCGGACCAGGTACATGCTGGAAACGCCGGTCTCGGTCAGGCCGTCCAGCACCGCCCACTGGTAGGGCGCGCTGCCCCGGTACTGGGGCAAGAGGCTCGTGTGGATGTTGATGCATCCCTTGGTGGGGATATCCAGCACCCGCTGGGGCAGGATGCGGCCATAGGCCACCACAGCGCAGACGTCGGGCTTCAATGCAGCGAGACGCTCCACATCCTCGTCGGCGCGGAAATTCTCCGGCTGGAAGACGGGGATGTTATGGGCCAGGGCCACCTCCTTGGTGGGAGGCGCCACCAGCTTCATGCCCCGGCCCTTGGGCCGGTCGGGCTGGGTGTAAACGCCGACCACATCAAAGCCGTCGGCCAGGATCTTTTTCAGACAGGTCGCGGAAATATCCGGCGTACCCATAAATACAACTCTCAATTGGAAACCTCCAATGTGTATTCTAAGCGATTTGCGGTGTCGATGGATTTTAGTATTCTTCCAGCTCTTCCTCGGTCAGGAAACGCTCCATCTTCTCGGTGTAGACGATGCCGTCCAGGTGGTCCAGCTCGTGGCAGAAGCAGCGGGCGATGAGCTCCTCACCCTCGGCCTCGTACCAGTTGCCGTCCCGGTCCTGGGCCCGGACCTTGGCGAACATGGGCCGGGTGACGATGCCGTACTTGCCGGGGACGGAGAGGCAGCCCTCGATGCCGGTCTGCTCGCCGGAGGTCTCCAGCAGTTCGGGGTTGATCAGCTCCAGGATCTCGTCGCCGGTGTCCACCAGCACGACTCTCTTCAAAATGCCCACCTGGGGGGCGGCCAGACCGACACCGTTGGAGTCGATCAGGGTATCCCGCATATCGTCCAGGAGCTTGCGCAGCCGCCAGTCGAAGCTGGTGACGGTCTTGCAAACCTTGTGCAGCGCGGGCTCTTTGTCAGTATGAATTCTGCGCAGTCCCATTGTAAATTACCTCTTATATATAATAGTATATTCAGTCGAATCCGTTGACGTCGATCCAGGCGTTCAGCCCTCTATGCTGCTTGTCCTGCTGAAAGAGCCGCAGGAGCTGGGCCAGCATCAGCCGCACGGGCCGGGTCACCTGGCACCGCAGGGTCAGACGGTAACGGAAATTGTAGTTGATCTTCATGACGGGGCATGGGGCCGGGCCCAGGAGGGCGAACTCCCCCACTCCGTTCTGCTTCAGCCACACATCCAGGCTGTCCCGGAACATGGCCGCGCCGCGCATCACCGCGCCTTCGTTCTCGCCGGTGAAGGTGATGTGGGCGATGTCGCCGTAGGGCGGCGACTGGGTGACCCGGCGAAGAGAAGATTCCAGCTCGTAGAAGCCGTCGTAATCCTGCCGTGCCGCCAGGTTCAGAATACGGTGCTCCGGGACCAGGGTCTGGATCACCGCGCGACCGGGTCTTGCGCCCCGTCCGGCACGACCCACCACCTGGGTCAGCATATTAAAGGTCGTCTCCGCCGCCCGGTAGCTGTCGGCGTAGAGACTCAGGTCCGCATCCAGCACGCCCACCAGGGTCACATCGGGCAGATTCAGGCCCTTTGCCACCATCTGGGTGCCGATGAGGATGGGAATTTTTTCATTTTTGAAACGGTCCAGGAGCTTTTCGTGGGTGTTCACGGCACTGACCGTGTCCGCGTCCATGCGGATGACCTCCGTGTCCGGGAACTCGAATTCCAGGGCCTCCTGGATCTTCTGGGTGCCCGCGCCCAGGGGCTTCAGGGGGCCGCCGCAGTCGGGGCACCGCTGGACCACCCGCTGGGAATGGCCGCAGTAGTGGCACATGAGCCGGGAATTGGCAGAGTGGAAGGTCAGCCGGTTGGAGCACCGGGGACACTCCGGGCTTTTCCGGCAGTCCACGCAGACCAGGGCCCGGGAATTGCCCCGGCGGTTGAGGAACAGGATGGTCTGGTCCCCCCGCTGGAGATTGTCCCGCATGGCGTCCAGCAGGAAATCCGAAAAGGGCGAATCGTTGCCGTTTTTCAGCTCCTGGCGCATGTCCACGATCTCGACTCTGGGCAGGCTTCGTCCGCCGAAGCGGCGGCTGAGCTCGTAGAGCCGGTAGTCGCCGTTTTTCGCCCGGTACATGGTCTCGACACTGGGGGTGGCGGAGCCCAGGAGCACCAGGGCGTTTTCCTGGTTGCCGCGCCAGATGGCCACCTCTTTGGCGGCGTACCGGGGGGCCTGCTCGGAGCGGTAGGAATGCTCCTGCTCCTCGTCCAGGATGATGAGTCCAAGGTTTTGACAGGGGGCGAAGACCGCCGAGCGGGTGCCCACGGCCACCTTGGCATCGCCGTTTTTCAGCCGCTTCCACTGGTCTGCCCGCTCGCCCGCGCTCAGGGAGCTGTGGAGCAATGCCACCTGATCGCCAAAATAGGCCGCCAGGACGCTCAAAAGCTGCGGCGTCAGGGCGATCTCCGGAACCAGGAGCATAGCACTTCTCCCCTGCTCCAGGACGTTTTCGATGAGCTTCAGGTAGACCGAGGTCTTGCCGGAGCCGGTGACACCGTAAAGAAGTGCCACGCCGGGCTTTTCCTGTGCGGCCTGATCCCGCAGGCCGTCGAAGGCGGTCTGCTGCTCCTCGTTCAGGACCAGGGGGCCATCCAGCTTCGCCGGGACGATCTCCCGGCAGCGGAGCACGGGCCGATTGCCCAGGGTCAGGTAGCCCAGGGCTTCCAGACGCTTCACGGTCTGGCCGGATGCGCCGGTATAGTAGCAGATATCCTTCACCGCCGCGCTGCCGACGCTGCAAAGCAGCTCCAGCACCGCCTTCTGCATGGCCGCGCCCTTGGGGCGGCTGGCGGCGAAGGCCAGGGCTTCCTCCGCAGACGCGGCCAGGGTCGCAATCCGCTCCGACTTATCGCCGGTTCTGCGCAGGAAGTCCGATTCCGTTGTAATCCATTTTTTGTTCAGCAGGTATTTCAGGGCCGTGTCCCGGCGGTCCTCGTCGGGCAGGTGGACTTTCAGCTGCTCGGTATCCGCCGTGCCGCCCAAGGATTCCAGAAATTCCAGCAGCGCAGGCGCGTCCGGCTGGCGGATGGTCTTGTCTGCCCAGGGTCTTCCCTCTGCCAGGGTGAACCGCTCCATGCACCGAAACCACAGGGGGGCCGGGATCATGCAGCGGACTGCATCGAGGAAGGTGCAGAAATACCGCTCCCGCAGAAATGCCGCCAGTCGGAGCATTTCGGGGCTCAGCAATGGCTCGTCGTCCAGCTTCTGGAGGACGGCCTTGAGTTTGGACTCGTCCCCCGACTCCACGCTCAGGACCACGCCCTCGGTGCGGCGGTTGCCCGCGCCGAAGGGGACCATCACCCGGATGCCGGGGGAAAGGGCCAGCTCCTCGCCGAAGCGGTAGGAATAGGGCTTGTCAATGGAAAACCGTGCGGCACTCACCGCGATTTTTGCGATCATTCCCTGTTCCTCCCTCTTTCAACATACCCGTCATTGCGAGGCCCTTGGGCCGTGGCAATCCCGTAACACTTCGCAGCATCCAATTGGTGCATCCTTTTGTCCACGGGATTCCCACGCCAGTGTGCGCACTGGCTCGGAATGACGCGTTTTTTCAGCATTTTTGCTTACTTCAGATACTCGTCCTTCAGGGTGGCGGTCAGCTGGCCGGCAGCGACCTCCTTGATGGCCATGGTGACGGGCTTCTCGGGCAGATCCTCACCGATCTCGTTGGCCTCCTGGGAGATCTGGCGGGCGCGCTTGGCAACCACATTCACCAGCAGATAACGGCCGTCGACCTGGTCCAGCAGGTCAGCAATAGGGGGGTACAGCATAGATAATTTCCTCCAAATTCGATGATATGAAAAAGTATTGGTTATTTATTGATTTCGTACTGGATGATGTCCAGGAGCTCCGCCACGCAGCGGTCCAGGTCATCGTTCAGGACGACATAATCGTAATGGTCGGACTGGGCGATCTCCCACTTGGCCCGCTCCATGCGGATGGCGATCTGATCCTCGGGGGTGTCGCCGCGGCCTCTGAGCCGCTTCTCCAGCTCTTCCAGGGAGGGGGGCGTCACGAAGATCAGGGCGGCATCGGGGTAGTTGCGCTTGACCTGGAAGGCACCGTTGGGCTCGATATCCAGGACCACGTGCTTGTCGCCCATCAGCTGATTTCTGGGGGTGCCGTAGAGGTTGGCGTGGTGGGCATCGTATTCGAGCATCTCCCGGTCCTCGATCATCTGCTCGAAGCGTTCCCTGGTGATGAAGAAATAGTGGACACCGTCCACCTCGCCAGGGCGGGGATCACGGGTGGTGCAGGAGACGGAGAAGCGCAGGTCGTCACGGGACTCCATGACCCGCTTTAGTGCGGAGCTCTTGCCGACGCCGGATGCGCCGGAGAAAACAAAGATCTTACTCATTTTCATCCTCCTCATATTTTCGTAGCTGCTCGGTGCTGCGCTGGCCGATGACCTCGGGGGTCATGGCGGACAGGATCACATGGTCCGTATCCATCAGCAGCACGGAGGCGGTCTTCCGTCCAAAGCTGGCATCGATGAGCATCTGCCGGTCCCGGGCCTCCTGGATCACGCGCTTGATGGGCGCGGAGTCCGGGCTGACCACGGCGAGAAGCCGGTTCGCTGCCACCAGATTGCCAAAGCCAATGTTGATAAGTTTCATAATGTACCTCTTGATAAACACCAAAAAGAGAGCACGTCATTGCGAGGGCCATCGGCCCGTGGCAATCCCGTATCTTTTCCGGGCTGTCAATTTTATCCACGGGATTCCCACGGCCCTTCGGGCCTCGGAATGACGTGTGATTTTATGAGCTTACTCGATGTTCTGGGTCTGCTCGCGGATCTTTTCCAGCTCCGCCTTGATGTCCACGACGATGCGGGCCACCTTCACATCGGAGCACTTGGAGCCGGTGGTGTTGGCCTCCCGGTTCATCTCCTGCAGCAGGAAGTCCAGCTTGCGGCCGATGCCGCCGGAGCCTGCCAGCATGGTGTCCATCTGCTCCAGATGGCTGCGCAGGCGGACGGTCTCCTCGTCCACGGCGACCTTGTCCGCGAAGATGGCGGCCTCGGTCAGGATGCGGCTCTCGTCGATGGACTTGTTCTCCAGGACCTCGCGCATCTTCTCTTCCAGACGCTTGCGGTAGTCGGAGACGGTCTTGGGGTTCAGCTCCTCCACCTGGGCCACCAGCTCCAGGATGGTGTTTGCGCGGCTGCGCAGGTCGTTCTCCAGGGCCAGGCCCTCGGTGACGCGCATGGCATCGTAGGCAAGCAGTGCCTTGTCCACCACGCTCAGCAGGTCCGCCTTCAGCTGATCCTCGTCAGCCTTGGGCTTATCCACCACGAAGACGTCGCTCATGCGGCTCAAAGTGGACACGCTGATGTCGTCCTTGACACCATACTCGCTGACCATCTGCCGCATGGCGGCGAGATACCCTTCCAGCACGGGCTTGTTCAGGGTCACCTGCACATCGGCCTCGGTCTCGGAGCGGACGGAGATGTACACATCCACCTTGCCCCGGGAGACGGCGGCCTTGACGGCAGCCTTGACGGCCTCCTCGGCGAAGGAGAAGCTCCTGGGGAGCTTGACGGTGCAGTCTAAGTAGCGGTTGTTGACACTGCGGATCTCAACGGTAAATTCCCGGCCGTTCACCGTTTCCACGGCGCGGCCATAGCCAGTCATACTCTTAACCATATTCTATCTCTCCTGTCAGGTATGTCCCAGACCGGGGGCATAGCCTGTGATTGTATAAACGGTCTCGCCCTTTTTGGCGGTCCGGCGGTCAAACCAAATTGCAAAGAAGATGCCCAGCACGAAGCCCAGCGCGCCCACGATGCCGCCGCTGAGTCCCAGGCTGTAGCCCAGGGCGTAGCCGGCGAAGAACAGCACCAGGGGCACCAGATACACGGCCAGCACCGCCTTCATGACGGAGGCGGTATCGGAGCTCAGGGTGACGAAATCGCCGACCTGGGCCCGGATGGGATTTTCGGCGGTGACGATCATGGTCTCCTTCTGCGCGCCGCAGCCGGAGCACTTGTGGCAGTCGCCGGAACAGGCACTTTCGCGGACCAGGATGATGTCCGCCTTTCCATCGGGACGGAGCCGGTGGACTCTAACGATTTGTTCCATATTATCCCTCCGTGGCCGGGGGTTCCGGCGTGATCTGGACCGAGATGCTGTAGCTTCCCACCTCACCCAGGCTGGACAGGTTCTCCGGGAAGCGGATGGTGGGCTCCACGGCGGCGGTATTCTCCACGCCGGTCAGGTCCACCTGGACCAGAATATCGGCGGCATTCAGCCGCTGGACCTCGGATTTCAGGCCCCGGACCGTGATGGTCAGCTGCTTGGTCAGCGGCTCCCAGGCCATGCCCGCAGGCAGGTTCAGGGGCGTAAACTCGGTGATGGTGAATTCCCGGGTGGCCAGCTTGGGGAAGCTGATGGTCACCTTGGCGGTGGAGAGGTTCGACACATTCTGCACGCCCTCGGGCAGGTTGATCTCAAACTCCCGTGTGGTGTCCTGGGTGATCTGGTCCAGCTCGATGGTGCCCAGATTCAGCTCCGGCAAGGCATTCAGAGCCGCCTCGCTGCCGGAAATGCTGATCTCCGCAGGCTCGATGACCAGCTTGGTGGTCTCGGCGGTGGCACCGCCGCCGTCCACCAGAGTCAGGGTCAGAGGGATCTTCTTGACCATGCTGATGGGCAGGTAGACCTTCACCTCGGAGACGCTGGTGGTGATATACTCGGCATCCACGGGCTTGTCGTCGCTGTCCCGGAGGGCATAGCGGTAGCTCTCGTAGATGCTCTCGGTGCGACCGCTGCACTGGACGGTGACGGCGGCGTGGTCGATCTTGTCCACCACTTCCTCCGGGCCGGTGATCTCCACATAGGTGTAGTCCAGCTCCATGGCGGCGGTATCCTTGATGTAGTCGGCGGGGACGTCGCCCTCGTAGACCACCTTGACGGGGATCTCCTTGGTCTTCTTCCGGGCGACCACCACCCGGACCCGGTCAGGGTTGCGCTCCGCGGAGACGGAGCCGGTGGGTACATCGCCGGGGTAAATGATGGTATAGGTCAGGTTGTGCTCGCCGGGCTCATAGATGTCCGCCAGATTTGCCACCAGCTGAATATTGCCGGAGTTGATCTTGCTCACATCCTGACGGTTGCCGTGGACCTTGATGTTGACCTCATACTCCTCCTCACTGAGCAGCATCAGCTGCCGCTCGGCAAGCTTGGGTTCGCCCTCCAGGGCCACGGGAACATTGTAGAAGGTCTGCTCATAGTCCGGCTTGACATAGGTCCGGACATACATCCACAGGCTCAAAGCAATCGCAAAGGACAGTGCCAGGGCACCAAGCTTATTTCTTGTCATCGCGCTTCTCCTCCTTGCCGGTCAGGATCACCTTTTTCATGGTGGTGAGGAGCTTGGGCTCCAGCTTGTCGGTCTCGTCCTTGATCAGCTCCATGCGCAGGAGCCGCTCCAGGGTCTGGGGGGCCAGGTGACGCTTGAGCATGCCGCCCACGGCCACGGAGATGGTACCCGTCTCCTCGGAGACAATGACCACCACCGCATCGCTGGCCTCGCTGGTGCCCACACCGGCCCGGTGCCGGGTGCCCAGGTCTGCGCTGAGGCGATGGCTGTCGGACAGCGGCATGACGCAGCCGGCGGCGGCGATGCGGCTGTCCCGAATGATCATGGCGCCGTCATGGAGGGCCGCCTTGGGGAAAAAGATGTTGCGGATGAGCTGCTCGGAGACCCGGCTGTCGATGACGGTGCCGGTTTTGAAATATTCGTCCAGCTGGTGGGTCCGGGCGAAGACGATCAGCGCGCCCACCCGCTCCCGGCCCATGATCTCACAGGCCTTGACGGTCTGGCTGATGACCATGTCCATCTCGCCCAGCTCCCTTTCGGGAGCCAGGAACCGGCGCAGGCTGACGGAGCTGCCCAGGTGGTCCATCATCCGCCGCAGCTCCGGCTGGAAGAGGATCACCAGTGCCAGCAGTCCAATGGACAAAATCTGGCCCAGCAGGAAGTTCAGCGTCCACAGCTCCTGGATCTGGGTCACAGCAGAAATCACCAGGATGGCCATAAAGCCCTTGGCGATCCGCATGGCCGAGGTGCTGCGCACAAGCAGCACTACCCGATAGATCAGATAGGTGACCAAAAGGATATCCAGAACATCCCGCCACTGTATGGTTGTCAGAGTTCCAAACAGTTCCCGAACGGCATCCATCACTCGTTTCCCTCGCTTTTCCTTACATTTTCAGGCCCGAAATGCAAAAGCCGCATACGAACCCTATTATCTAATCTATTATAGCGGATTTGGTGAAAGATAGCAAGGGGAAAGATGTGAAAAAAAGATGGATGAGTTGCGCCCGGAGAGTGGAGATTATGCCAATTTTCGCCCCAAAGCCAGCAGCAGTTTCTCAGCATCTTCCTCTGTGGAATCCCAGCCGAAGCTGGCGCGGACCGTTCCCGTGTTCAGGGTCCCCGCGCTTTTGTGGGCCAGGGGCGCGCAGTGGAGCCCCGCCCGGAGGGCGATGTCCGGGAGTTTGTCGCAGAGGGTCTGGCAGTCCTCTTTTCCCCGGAAGGACACGGTCCCCAGCTGATGGGGGCCGGAAAAGACCTGATACCCAAGCTTTCCCAGTTCGTGGGCGGTATATGCCGCCAGGGCCGCTTCCCGCCGCCCGATGTCATCCGGTCCCTCTTCCAGAATCAGCCGGATGCCCGCTTCCAGGCCCGCGAAGCCGGGGACATTGGCGGTCCCCGCCTCGGCCCGGTCCGGCAGAAAATCCGGCATGGTCTGACTTTCGGACTCGCTGCCCGTGCCGCCCATGAGGAAAGGCCGAGGCAGCCGCCCGCAGAGCAGGAGCCCCGTGCCCATGGGGCCCAGCAGCCCCTTGTGCCCCGGCATGGCGACAAAGTCTGCCCCCAGGGCTTCAAAGTCCATGGGCACCGCCCCGGCGGACTGGGCGGCATCGAGGATGAAGGGGATGCCCCGGCGGCGGCAGGCCTGCGCCATCTGTTCAACGGGCAGGATATAGCCGAAAACATTGGAAACATGGGTGAAAACGGCGCATTTCGGGCGTTTCTCCAGGACTTTTATGAATTCTTTTAGGGTATCCTCCCAGTCGAAGAGCCGCCGTCCGGCCACCGTTACCCGGGCCCCCAGCCCCCGCAGGGGCCGGGTGACGGCGTTGTGCTCGAAGCCGGAGATCACCACCCGGTCCCCCGGACGGACCAGAGTGCGGATGGCCATGTTCAGGCCATGGGTGCAGTTCATGGTCAGCACCACATTTTCCGGCTGGATGTGGAAGAGCTCCCCCGCCGCCTCCCTGCAGCGGTAGAGGACCTCCGCCCCGGCCCGGGCAGCCGGATGGCTCCCCCGGCCCGGATTGGCGCAGGAACTCATGGCCTCCCCCACCGCTTCGGTCACCTGGGGCGGCTTGGGGAAGGATGTGGCCCCGTGGTCAAGGTAGGTCATCGTGGAGCTCCTCTACCGCTCCATCCGGATGGAGCAGATAGCTTTTCCGAAAGGGGATCTTCTCCCGCCGCAGGACCTCCAGGCCCGCTTTCAGGTCCGGGCATTTCACCTCCACCCCGTAGCCGCAGCCCCGCTCCTCCATCCACCGGGGTGTCCGGCGCATGGTGCAGGCCATCCCCGCCTTTGCGTAAGCCCGCTCCGCCCGCTGGGCCTGGGTGATGGAGCGGCAGGTCAGAAAAAAGGTTTTCATCGCAAGCACCTCCTGGGTCAGCTTATGTCAGTGCTGAGTTCTGAGTGCTGGTGGCTGAGTGCTCCCGCAAGCCTTCACTTTGTCTAATTTTCTTTATCATTTCCAGTTTCTACTATCGAAATTGCCAACCCCCTTCGGTATAATAAAAGCATCACAACAAATACGAGGAGGCCATACTTTTGAATCCAAGCTCTTCACCTTCAACATCCTGGACCGCGCGGGCGGCGGCGATGCCTTTGCCTCCGGCCTGATCTACGCCATGATCCGGGGCTACAAGCCCATGGACCTCATCAACTTCGCCGTGGCCTCCTCGGTCATCAAGCACACCATCCACGGCGACGCCAACATCACCGGCGATGACAAGGCCATCAAGGAGATCATGAACCAGAATTTCGACATCAAGCGTTGATTTTGGATAAAAGAACAGCCCCGCCGTTTGGCGGGGCTGTTTTGCTATGTATCATTCATGGACCCACAAAAATTCCACATTGGGCAAACGGATGTTTTCCGAGGCGCAGTCGCCCTCCCAGTGGTCGGCCAGGCGTTTGTGCAGGTATTCCAGGGATTTGGGGGTCTGGGCGCAGACGTTCAGCTCGCCCCAGCCTGGGGTCTTCCAGTAGGGGACAAATTCGGAGATGGTCAGCTCCGAACCGGCAAAGATCTGCTCCAGGGCCAGGCGCAGGGATTTTTCCGTTCTGGGTGTCAGATCCCGGGTCAAAATCCGCAGGTAGACGGACCGGATCTTCCATTTTTTGTCCATATCCCCCCGGTTCCAGTCCAGGAGCAGGTCGTTCAGCGATTTGTAGTAGGGCCGCAGGCTCTCCCGGTCCGGGCCGATCAGGTCCGCACCCCGGTGGTCGTAGGGGTGGAAGAGGAGCTTTTTGGTGCGGTTGTAGAAATAGACAGAAGATCCATACCGGTGACCGCCCACCAGGGTTTGCTCCTCCACGATCCCCCTGAGGATGGAATCGAAGGGGATGTCCTTCGCCGCCGCCCGGTAGAGGTTCCGGTAGAAATAGCCCGTATCCTCCTCCGTCGCTTTTTCCGGAAAGGGACTGGTCCGCTTTCCCCGGACCCGCTGGGTCTGGCAGGCCTTCAGCTCCTGGCTCAGCTTTCTGTCCGGCGTGGTTTCAAAAATCACCAGGACCTCATCCTCAGAAGCAAACACCGCATCCCAGATCCGGCGGCCCCGGTCCTTGGCGGATTGGACATATTCGCCGGTGTCGTCCAGGTCGTACACGCCCAGCTCGAACCGCAGGCCCCAGGGGTAGGTGTGAAACAGCGGATGCCAGATCCGGGGTGAGGGCTTACCCTCGTATTGGAGCCAATCCAGCAGTTCCAGGTAAATGTCGTTCAGGCGTTCCAATTACTCCTCCAGCAGGCAGACCGCGTGGCAGCGCAGGCCCTCCATGGTGCCGGTGAAGCCCAGCTTTTCCTCGGTGGTGGCCTTGACATTGACTCTGTTTTCGGGGATCTCCAGGTCGGCGGCGATATTTTTGACCATCTGGGGGATATGGTCCTTGAGCTTCGGCTTCTGGGCGATCATGGTCACATCCACATTGCTGATAAAATAACCGTTCTGCCGAACCAGCTTCACCACATGGCGCAGGAGTACCCGGGAATCCGCGCCCTTATACTGGGGATCGGTGTCGGGGAAGTGTCTGCCGATATCGCCCAGGCCCGCCGCGCCCAGCAGGGCGTCGGAAACCGCATGGAGCAGCACATCCGCATCGCTGTGGCCCAGCAGTCCCAGCTCGAAATCAATTTTCACGCCGCCCAGGATCAGGTCCCGGCCCTCCACCAGGCGGTGCACATCATAGCCATGTCCGATTCTCATACGTTTTCCTCCATCAGCATTTCCGCAAGTTTCAGGTCCAGGGGGGTGGTGACCTTCAGGTTCCGCTCGTCGCCCTCGACGATGCGGACGGACATGCCCAGCCGCTCCACGGCGGAGCAGTCGTCGGTGACCTCGGCACCGTCCTCGGCGGCCTTTTTCAACGCGCCCCGGAGCAGGTCAAAGTCGAAAACCTGGGGAGTCTGGACAGCGCGAAGGGTGGCCCGGTCAGGGGTAGAAACCACCAGGGCGGAATTGCAGACCTTGATGGTGTCCTTGACGGGGATCACGGGGATGGCGGCGTTGTGGGCGTGGGCGGCACGGACCACCCGGTCGATGAGCTGCCAGGTGACCAGGGGGCGGGCACCGTCCTGGATGGCCGCCAGCTTGCACTTGTCGGAGAGGGCGTTCATGCCGTTGGCCACGGACTCCTGGCGGCTGCTGCCGCCCAGGACCACGGCGGTGACCTTGTCAAATCCGTTGGTCAGCTGGGTGATGGGCAGGATCAGGTCTCCCCGGGTGACAATGACGATTTCGGAGATGGCATCGCAGGTCTGGAAGGCCCGGACGGTGTGGACGATCATGGGCTCGCCCTTCAGCGGAGCCATGACCTTGTCGATGCCGCCCATGCGGGAAGCGGAGCCCGCGGCCACGATGACCGCGCCGCAGCGGCGCAGGGGCAGCAGCTTCCGGGCGGGCTTGGTGTACTTGGTAATGTCCATAATTTACAGCTCCTGTACCAGTTTTTTGAAGAATTTGCCGCGAACCATGAAGTTTTTGAACTTATCGAAGGCGGCGCAGGCGGGGCTCAGCAGGACCACATCGCCCTCCTTTGCGGATGCGGCGGCGGCGTGGACGGTCTCGGTGAAGTCATCGATGACGAAAATTTCGGGCTTACCCACGGCGTAGTCGGGACAGTTCACCACGGCATCGTAGATTTTCCGGGCGGTGGCACCGGTGAGGTAGAGCCGCTTGACGTGCTGGCAGATCTCGGGGCCCAGGACGTCGAAGGGGATGTGCTTGTCGTAGCCGCCGGCGATGAGGATCACCTGCTCGGGGAAGCTCCGCAGACCGGCGATGGTGCGGCTGGGGGAGGACGCGATGGAGTCATTGTAGAAGCGCACGCCGTCCTTGATGCGGACCAGCTCGATGCGGTGCTCCACGCCGCCGAAGGTGGCGGCGACTCTGCGGATGGTCTCGTCAGAAACCAGACCGTCGGTGACAGCAATGGCGGTCATGTAGTTCTCCACATTGTGGATGCCGGGGAGCAGGATGGTGTCCATGGGCATGACTGCCTGGGAGACGCCGTTTTTCACCCGGAAAATGGTGCCGTTTTCCAGATAAGTGCCATTTTCGGGCTTAGACTGGCGGGAGAAGTAATGGGTAGCACCGTTGCCCAGCAGGGGCGCGGTGATGTCGTTGTCGGCGTTGACCACCAGCAGGCCGGTCTGATCCTGGAACTTGTAGACGTTCTTCTTGGCCTCGATATACTCCTCCATATCCTTGTGGACATCCAGGTGGTTGGGGGAGAGATTGGTGATGACGGCCCGCTGGGCACTGCGCTCCATGTCCATGAGCTGGAAGGAGCTCAGCTCCACCACAGCAAAATCCTCCTCCTGCATTTCGGGCAGGAAGCTCAGCAGGGGCGTGCCGATGTTGCCGCCCAGCCAGACCTTCTTGCCCTCGGCCTTCAGAAGCTCACTGACCAGGGTGGTGGTGGTGGTTTTGCCGTCGGAGCCGGTGACGGCGATGGTATGGCACTTGCACAGCTCGAAGAAGACCTCCATCTCGGAGGTGATCTTCGCGCCCTTGGCGCGCAGGCTCTCGATGGCGGGGTTGCCGGGGTGCATGCCGGGGGTGCGGAAGACCACATCGGCCTCGATGCCGTCGAGGTACGTGTCGCCAAGGCTCAGCTTGCAGCCGTTTTTCTCCAGCTCCAGGACCTCGTCTTCCAGCTTTTCGCGGGGGGTGCGGTCACAGCCGGTGACATCGCAGCCGAAGTTCAGCAGCAGCCGGACCAGGGGGCGGTTGCTGACGCCCAGACCCAGCACGGCAACGCGCTTGCCCCGCAGGGACTCAAAATAATGGTTAAATGCAGAAAGCATGGTGATATCCTCCAATCAAGGCACCGCGTAGGGGCGACCCTTGCGGTCGTCCCAATCCCAAGTACGCGGATGTTATTACTTCTATAGTATACCTATTTCAAAAACATTTTGCAAGATGTTTGACAATCGAAACAAAATGGAGTAAAATACAAACGCAACTGGGTTGGACAGCCGCGGCTGGATGCTGAAAAGCACCAGGTGAGGAAAGTCCGGGCTTCATAGGGCAAGGATAACGGGTAACGCCCGCCGAGGGTGACCTCAGGACAAGTGCAACAGAGAGATACTACCTCAGGTTTCTGCCTGGGGAAAAGGTGAAAAGGCGGTGTAAGAGACCACCCGCTCCGTGGGAACACTGGAGTGCTGTAAACTCTATCCGAAGCAACGCCGTGGAGAAGCATACAAGTTGGCCCGACTGCTTCGAGGAGGCGGCTGGATCGTGTGAGCAATTGCACGACTAGATAGATGGCTGTCAAAACAGAACCCGGCTTATAGACCCAGTAGCATTTAAAAAGTCCCCGATGCTGATTGCATCGGGGACTTTTTTAAGTGAAATTCGCCTTACGGCGAGTGAAATCGCAGGCGGTGAAATCCGGCTGACCCGGGTGAAATTGCCCTGGCGGGCAGTGTTTTTCACTCCAACTCAGCGCGATAACGCTCGTAGGCCCGGTAGTCGTGGAGCTTGAGCTGGCGCAGGCGGTGGTCCTTGATCTCGCCGGGGTATACGGTGGACAGCTCCTCCCGGACTGGCTCGCTGTCGTCGATCACCACCAGACCGCTTTGCAATCTGGCCAGCAGGTAAAATGCCTTCATGGCCCGGTAGGCAAAGTCCGTGGGCACAGGCTTCAGGAAAATGCAGATGCCGGAGAAAAATCCGTTCAGGCCGCCGTTGGAGCCATAGGCATAGACCCCAATGTCATGCACCTGCTCCCAGCCGTAGAACCTGGTTTTTCGCAGCAGACCGCCCACATAGAGCCCCTGCTCCGTGAAATGATAGGTTCTGGTCAGCATCAGCCAGCCATACACCACGGATGCGGCGATCACGCCCAAAAAGATTTGGAGCAACGCTCCAAAGAAGACCTGCTCCATTCCGGGCAGTTTCCCACCGCTGATCCATCCCAGGACCGTCACAATGTCGAACCAAACCAACACTGCAAAAACGGGAATAAAGAAAAGCAGACCGGTCCAAATTGCGATTTTGTTGCCGATTTGATTTCTGTTATAGATGCAGGGCTTCATTCCTTACGCCTCCTGTCATTTTCCGAAGATCTTCTTGAAAAAGCTGTCCAGCTTGGATTCGGTGAGGTCGTCGACTTCGTCGATGATCTCCTCTTTGAGCTCGTCGGCGTGGTCGGTAAGCTTGGCCAGAACATCGTGGAAGATCCCCCGGATGGAAGATGCAATATCGTCATCGGGTTCCAGATCGTCCAGGTCCATGTCCTCCCAGTCGGCAAGGAAGTCCTCGGCTTCGCCGCCCGGATTGGCGAAGCGGGTGGCCTCCTTGGTACATTCGGTGTACTCCAGATCGTGGATCAGGATGGGGATGCCGGGGAACATTCCCTCGTCCCGGAGCCGCCGGGCCACCCGGCCCGCCAGCTTCACCAGCATCCGCCAGCCGATGGGGCCCTCCTCATAGTCCTCCTCCTCGCCGGGGTCTTCCACACCCTGCTCCCGGAACCAGGCGAAGAGCGCATTCGTCATGGAATCGGGGCAGTTCGGGTCAATGATGGACGTGGTATCCTGAGGCCAGAAGGCATAGTTCCACCGCTCCTCGCTGTATCGACCCGCGCCGTTGCAGTTCGACTCGGTGTTGAAGCTGATCTCAAAGGTGGGCAGATTTTCCCACTCCCCCATCCGATACTCCTCGTTGGAATAGACGAAGAAGGAAACGGCATAAATATCAGGCTCCTGCCAGGATGCCGCCACGGGGCCGATCTTGTCATAGAGCAGTTTTTCCATATCGATCATGGTTGTACCTCCATTGTTTTCTTTTATCATATCAAAAAATCCCCCCAAGTCAACAAAAAACCTCCCTTTCGGGAGGTTTCTGTGTCAGACGTTGCGCAGGGCGTTGCGGATGATGGTGAACGCACCGATGGCGATGAACAGGAAGAGCATGCCCAGGCTGCTGAAGTACACGCCGAAGTCCAGGTAGCCCTCGGCGGCCAGCTCGGGCAGGAGCACGAAGCTGTCCATCACGGTGCCGCCGAACTCCTTGACCTGGTCATAAACCTCCAGGCCCAGGTTCACCACGCTGGCGGCAAAGGTCACCAGGACCATCAGGACCACGGAGATGGCGATGCCCTTCTTGCTGAGCTTCCTGGCCAGCAGCTCGTAGCCCTTCAGGGTGGCGAAGGCCATCAGCACGCCGGACAGAGCGGCCACATAGCCCATGCGGCTGAACAGGACGATGCTGACACCGCCCAGCAGGGCACCGACCAGTGCGCCCAGAATGCCCAGGCCCACACGCTCCTTCTTGGGGAGCTCTGCGGGATTCTCGGCCAACTGGACAGCGGTGCCGCAGACGGTGCAGACGGCTGCGTTTTCAGGCAGCTGGGCACCGCAGTGATTACAATTCATGGAATAACCTCCTTTTTCTATCTCAAACATAATTTTACTACGGGAAATGTTTTCTGTCAACAAACAAATGCGATTCCGCGCAAAAAAGCCCCCGTCCGAAAGGACGGGGGCTCAATTGTTTAGGTGTTACCCCTGAGAATTACGAATTACTCGTAGATCTCGGTGACGACGCCGGAACCGACGGTACGGCCACCCTCACGGATAGCGAAACGCAGGCCCTTCTCGATGGCGATGGGGGTGATCAGCTCGACGTTCATAACGACGTTGTCGCCGGGCATGCACATGTCAGTGCCCTCGGGCAGGGTGATGATGCCGGTGACGTCAGTGGTACGGAAGTAGAACTGAGGACGGTAGTTGTTGAAGAAGGGAGTGTGACGGCCGCCTTCCTCCTTGGACAGGACGTAAACCTGGCCAGCGAACTTGGTCAGAGGATGGATGGAGCC
>JBGVNV010000034.1:0-13986 GCA_045125955.1 Faecousia sp. | reverse complement strand
GGGATCGAAGTAGAAGACACCGGCAGAAACATCCTCAAACTTGGAGGTCAGGGTCTCATCGCAGCGGGAGCACTCGCCGTTGACGAAGTCATGGCCCAGAGCGGGGATCTCCTCCTGGGCAACCAGGATCTCGCCGCAGACAGAACACTTCTTGCCCTCGGTCAGACCGGTCTCGGTGCAGGTGGGCTCGACGGCGGGGATAACCTCCTCGGTGTGGCCCAGAGCGGGGATGACCTCAGTCTCCTTCTCGCCGCACTCGCAGACGCGCTCCTTGGAGCCTTCCTCGGTGCAGGTGGGCTCGGTGGTGACGGTCCACTCGCCGAAGCTGTGCTCGTGGGTATCGGCGCCGTTGATGGTGCCGTCCTCATTGAAGCCGCCGGGAACCACGGAGGTATCCATGCCCTCCAGGCCCACACCGTCCATGCCCAGAGCCATGGCTCTCAGAACCAGACGGATGTTGGCACCGACTTCCTGCTCGGTCTCGGCACCGGGGTAGTCAGCCCAGATACAGAACATACCGCCGAGGGGCTCCTCGATGACAGAGCCGTCCATGAAGCGGGTCATGTCGAATTTTGCGCAGAACTCGTACTCATAGGGATCGTGCTTGTCGCTGGTGCCGGGGGTGAACTGGTCGTCCTTGCCCAGGATGAAGTAGAAGTCGCCGCTGGTGTTGATCAGGCCGTGACCCTTCTCATACAGAGCGGAAGCCTTGGCCAGGTTGTAGCCCCACCAGCCGTTGGACCAGTAGGTAACCTCGATGTCGGAATCGAACTCGGCGTTGTAGCCGCTGTAGTAGATACCGTCGTTCCAGACTCTGGGAGTCATGCCGTGGCTCTTGACGATGTCAGCGTTGTTATTGACAAACTCGGCGAACTTGCCATACAGCTCTGCGCCCATGGAGGGGAAGCCCATGTTGCCGTTGTAGGCATCGTTGGCGTACTCGTCAGCGCCGATGTGGAAGTACTTGACGCCGCGCTCTGCGAAGTAAGCGGCGTACTTCTCCAGCAGGGCGTACATGAAGTTCATGGCTTCCTCGTTGGTCAGATCCAGGGAGCTGTCGGACTCCACGCGGCCGGTGAAGTGGGGATTCTCGATGCCGACGTACTCCATGGCGTCCAGCAGGGCACTCATGTGACCGGGCATATTCAGGTGGGGGATGATCTCCACGCCGACGGACTTGCCGTGGGCGATGATCTCGTCCATCTCAGCCTCGGTCAGGGCGTGTGCGTCCTCGGTGTAGTAGCCGGTCAGGGCACCGTAGTTGTAGTTACCGATGCGGACACCTTCCTTGATGTCATCGGAAGCGTAGACAGTGCCGTTGGCCTCGATGGTCATGTCGTCCAGCAGGAAGCGGAAGCCGTTGTTGCCGAAGGCCAGCTGCACGTGGGTGTAACCGGCGGCGGCCAGCTCGTTCAGCAGGGCGATGTGCCAATCCTTGCTGAAGTACTTACGGCCGGAGTCCAGATGCAGGATCTTCTGGGGACCCTCGCCAACGACCTTCTCCTTCAGGCCGTCGCGGGCGGCTGCCAGATTGGCCACGGCCTCGTCGACCTTCTCCTGGTTGGCGTAGGGGCTGGCGGCCACGGTGCGGGCTCTGCTCAGAGCCTTCTGGAACTCGTTCCAGGACTGGTTGGTGTAGTTGCCCTTCTCGATCAGCTCGCACTCGGCGATCAGGGCGTTCAGCTCGGTCTTGTCGGCGGTCTCGGGTGCGGCGGCACCGGCTGCGCCAATGACCTCGATCTCATAGACGCGGACACAGGCGGCCCAGTTGGTGGTATCGGTGTCGGAGACGTTGAACTTGAAGATGCGGGCGTTGGGCAGCTCCACCTCGTGGGTGGTGATATCCTCGGTGTTGCCGCTGACCTGATCCACCAGCACCCAGTACTCGGAGCTGCCCAGCAACTCGGTGCGCTCCTCGAAGGACTTCTCCAGCAGCTCCTCATAGGAGATCATCTCGGTGTTCAGGGTGTACAGCTCATAGGCCTCGGTATTGGTGGAAGCACCGTCGGGCATCCACTCGTTGTTGGCACCGGCGTGGTAGACGGTGATGGAGCTGATGGCGGACTCCTGACCCAGGTCGAAGGCGACCCACAGGTTCTTGCCATCCTCGCACCACTTGTCGACGTTCTCATCGCTCCAGGAGCCGTTGAACAGCTTCTCGGGACCGGCATCATCGCCCATCTTGGTGCCGTTGTAGGCGACGATCTCGGCGTTCAGAGCCAGGTTGCTCTCGGCGGGAGGTGCCACATACTCTGCGCCGGTCAGACGGATCTCGGCGGCAGAGGCGAAGACGTAGGCGTTGTCGGTGACGCCGTCCAGGGCGTACATGCGGACATACTTGACATGGGCAGCGGGGAACTGGACCAGCTTCCACTCGCGGTCAGCAGCCCACTCGCCGCTGGTGATGGAGAAGAAGGTCTCGCCATCCTCGGAAACCTGGATGTCGTACTCGGTGATGATGCCGTTGGTGTTGCCGGTCTGACGGGGCAGGATACGCAGACCGTCGACGTTGTAATCGCCGTTGATCTCGAACTGGAACCAGTGGTCGTCACGGCTGGTGCCATACCAGTCGGTGTGCCAGATGGTGCTGTGATTGTTGTCCACAGCCAGCTCGGCGGGACCCTCGGAAGCACCGCCGTTGGGCTCATAGTTGCCGGTGGAGACAGTCAGCAGTTCCAGGGGGATGTCGCGGCTGTCATCGGCGGGATCGACCACAACGGGAGGATCGGTGGGATCAGTGGGCTCCACGGGGTCGGTGGGATCGGTGGGCTCAGGCTCCTCGCCTGCGGCGGGGATGGTGACGGTCAGGACCTTCTGCTCACCCTCGATGCGCAGGATGGCCTGAACGGCGGCGGCCAGGCCGTAGCCCTCGGGAGACTCAACATTGCGGATGGTGTAGGTGCCCAGCTCGACCTCGGCCTTTGCGCCGGAGTCGGAGGTGGTGGACATCTGAGCGGCGACCTCGCCGTTGGCACCGACGACCTCGAAGCGGACGCCGGTCAGGGTCTCACCGGACTCGTTCTGGGCGAAGACCTGAACGGTGGCGGTGGGCTCAGCGAAGGCGGGGGTAGCGACGGTGTAGGCATCGGAGATCAGCATGCCGGCGCGCTTGACGCGCAGGGTCAGCTCACCGCCGGCTCTGGCGACCAGGATGCGGTCGATGGAGACGGAGGTCTTACCCTCGGCCACGGGCAGGGATGCCTTGGTGTAATCGGCATCGGCACCGTTCTCGTAGACATAGACCACATCACCGGCCTCCAGACCGTTGACGGTCAGGGTGGTGTAGATGTCATTGCCGTTGGAGGAGGTGACGGAACCGGGATGGGAGTAAGCGACGAAGGAAACGTCCTCAGCGGCTGCGGACTTCTCGGCAGCCTCAGCCTCGAAGGCGGCGGACAGCTTGGCAGACTCAGCGGCTGCGGTGGCGGTGGTGGTGTAGAAGACGCGGCCAGCCTCGGCACCGAAGTCCAGACCGGAGATGACCACGGCGGAACCGTCGGAGACGGCCTCACCCAGCTTCTCGCCTGCGGCGTTGTAGACCTTCACGGTCACACCGGCGGGAACATTCTTCAGGGTGAAGGTATCGTTTGCACCCACAGCGTTGACAGCGGAGGCAAAGTGCATGGGGACAACGTCGGTCTGGGGGAACTGGTCAGACTCGAACATCTGCCACTCGTAGATACGGATGCCGCCCCAGGGGGAGGAACCGTCATCATAGACCTGGAGCTTCCACTCCTGGGCGGTGATGGGGGTATCCAGCAGCACATCGGTGACCGCCAGAGTGTTGTTCTGGATGCGCTTGACCTGGACCCACTGGCCATCGGCGTTCTTGTACTCCAGAGCGAAGTCGATGGTGTTCATGTTGTTGGCCTCGCCGCCGTACTCGGCGTGCTCCACACGCCAGCGCTTGACGGTGACCTCACGGCCGATGTCAATGGTCATCCAGCCGGAGCCATAGTTGGTGGCGCACCACTTGGAGTTGTTGGCGGCGGTGCCGTCCAGAGCCTTGGAAGCGGGCTCGCCGGAGTTCTCGAAGGAGACGCCGGTAACCTCGGCATTCAGGGCAACGTTCTCGAAGTTGTGGACCACGACCTCATCGGAGTCATCGTTGCCGTACAGCCAGTCGATGACGAACTGGGTGCCCTTGCCGCGGACACCGTTGCGGTTGATGGGAACGATCTCGATGGTCACATCGGTCTCGCTGGCATCGCGCTTCAGGGTGGGAACGTAGAAAGCGGTGGAGGGAGTCTCCATGATCAGAGTCTTGGTTTCGCCGTTGACCTTGTAGATCTCGTAGGAAGCGGCACCGGTGACCTTGGCCCACTGGATACGGGCTTCAGCGGTGTAGGCATCGGTGTACATGATCTCGTCCAGGATGAAGGAGGCGGGGCCGTTCAGGGCGGCGCGGGCCTTGTCCAGGACGGCGATGCGTCCCAGGTTGATCTGGTAGTCAGCAACATTGCCCTCGACCTTCAGGCCGATGGCCTTCAGAGTCTTACCGGCATGCTCGGACAGGTCGATCTTGGTCTCGACCCAGCCCTCGCCGGTTGCCAGAGCGACGGCGACCTGCTCGCAGTCGGCGTAGGTCTCGGCGGTGCCGTCATCCAGGTAAGCGACCAGAGAAGCGTTCTCCAGGCCGCCCTTGGCGGTCAGAGCCAGGGTCATCTTGTTGGCCACGGCGATCTCGGTGGAGTACAGCAGAATGTCGTTGCGGGCATTCAGGTTGCCGTGGAACTTGATGGAGTTGCCGCCGTTGTAGGCGTCGGTAAAGTCATAATCGCCCTCCAGCTTGTCGCCGGTGGAGTCGATGATCCAGGTCCAGGTGGGCATGACGTCCTGGTTGGACTGGTAGGACCACTCACCGTCGCGGCTCAGAACGCCGTCAACGAAGTAGCCGGTGCCGTGACCGGAGTTGAAATCGGTGACGAAGGGAGCGGAGGTGATGGGGGTCTTGTCCGCGAACAGGCGGGACATACCGGCCCACTTGTTGTTGCCGGAGATGGTCACATCGACGCTGGTATCCCGGGGATCCTCCACACCGTTGGTGTAGAAGGTACGCTCGACCTCGTGGAACTGGGCGCCGTCAGCGGCCAGACCCATGGTGGAGTTGGGGCAGTACAGAGCCAGAGACAGCTTGGCAATGCCGTCCTCGTCCACCAGCAGATGGTCGGCGAAGTAGGTATCCATACAGTTCTGCTGCACGTCGATACCGGCGAAGGCATCGAACTGGCTGCGGCCGATGGACTTCATGGTGGAGATGGTGGTGGCGATCTTGCTGGAGGTCCAGTTGTAGTTCATGAAGAACTCGTCAACACCACGGACACCGTTGGCATCGTCTTCCATCCACATCTTGTTGTAGGAGTTGACACCGTCGCCGTAGGAAACGGAGCCGCTGGAGACCATGGAGTCGTACCAGGAGATGAGCATGTCAGGCCGCTTGGCGTGCATGTAGTGGATCATCTCGTTCAGACGGTCTGCGATCTCGGAGTTGCAGCCGTAGGACTCCTGGTTGAAGAAGTAGCCGTCAAAGCCATAGTAGTCCATGACCTCGATGAGCTTGTCGGCCACGGGGAAGGAGCCGTCGGCTGCCTTCTGGCAGAAGTCGCTGACCTGCTGGGGGTAGCCGTCGCCGGGGCCCCAGGGGAAGCCCAGGGTGGCGACGACGGGAACGCCGTTGGTGTGGGCAGCATCGGTGAACTCACCGGTGGGGCAGCAGATGATGCCCTCCTGGGAGCCGGACCAGTAGACGAAGGAATCGACATACTGCCAATAGTTAAAGGCGTAGCTCAGGAAAGATTCGGTTCCCTGGGCACTGGTGTGGTCATGATCGGAGTTGGCCAGAGAGCAGAGCATCAGCTTTGCCTCGGGGTTGGCCTGGGGGTTGACCACAAAGCCCTCCACGCGTTCCTTCAGGGGAATGCTGGCGCGGCTGTAAGCGGCATCGGGGTCGGATTCTGCGGTCCACTCCAGCAGGGTATCAACACTGAAAGAGGGGCCAATGGGCATCAGTGTCGTCTTGGCTTCGTAATCTTCATTCATGGCGGCGGAGCCATCCTTGCCCGGAGTACGGGCGAAGGCGACGGAAGGCAGCATGCCGACCACCATGAAGAATGCCAGAGCCAGCGCAATGATGCGGCGGGACATAATCTTCATATAGAATTACCTCCTTGTTTTTTCGGGAAATGCGTACACGGCATGCCCACCCACCCGGACCATCCTCCATACATCCAAAACCCGAATCGTTTTATGCACTTTGGACAATTCCAAGCAGGGAACACAACCGCTTTGTATACATTTTAACGGTCCTATTCCCCCTTGAAAAGTCTATATAGGAAACTTTTCAGGTCATGTAGGATATCTTTTTCCAGATGTTTTCAGAACCCGTTCGCCCCACAGAGACATTCATTCCCCCGCCGCGCATGACGCCATTCGCGGCCCATTTTCTGCCCCAAAAAACAAAAAATCCCCGGTCAACCGACCGGGGAAGCTGAAAAAACGCCGATGCAAAGCATCGGCGTTTTTTACTGGTGACCCGCTAGGGACTCGAACCCTAGACCCACGCCTTAAAAGGGCGTTGCTCTACCGACTGAGCTAGCGAGTCATATTTGGCTGGGATGGCAGGATTCGAACCTACGAATGCCAGAGTCAAAGTCTGGTGCCTTACCGCTTGGCGACATCCCAATATGCACCACGACCTGGACACACATGACATTGTAGCATAGTTCCCCGCTAAAATCAATAGCATTTTTTGAAAAAGTGTACCACCACAAAACACAGCCCATAGGGCGCGCATTTCATGCGTGCCCCGCGACAGCACCAAAACATTGGGGCACGCATACAATGCGCGCCCTACGAAGTCCCCAATCCCCGTGCCAGAAAAAAGCCCCGCCGTCCGGCGGAGCTTTTCACTGTCATTCGGCATACTCCCGCACCCAATCCCGGACCGCGTCCAGGGCCTGGATGTCGTCCCAGCCGGTGACCTCCACCAGATGGGTGTTGGGATCGTTGCGCAGATGCTCGTACAGGGCCCGGCGGGCCAACTCGTAGCGCACCGTCAGTCCCATCATCTCCACCAGCTTACCGGCGGGACCGGGACCCTTCATCACGCCCAGGCAGGGCTGATTGCCGCCCAGATACCGGGCGAACTCGTCCATAAAGGCATCGTTCAGCAGCTCCACGCCGCCGACCTCGTCCAGTACCGCAAATCTCTGCTCCCGCGCCCGGCGCAGGTAATCCCGTCCCACCCCGGAGAACACCTCCAGGTCGATCCGGGGCGTCTCCCCCGTCAGATCCAGGAACCGGTCCCTGGGCCCGTAGCCGTCTGCAGAGCAGATCTCAAAGCCGCAGACGCGGCCATTTTCATCCCGCTCCCGCTGGGTAACAAAGCCGCCCGCTCTGCGGATCCGCTCTCCCAGCTCCTTGCGGATCATGGTGCTCTTGCCGCAGCCCGACGGGCCGCTCAGAAACAATCTGGGTCTCATGTTCCGCATCACCTCCGTTTCGTATAAACAGATACAAGTATACACCACACGTGTACTTTTGTCTATCTCAAATGCATTGTGATTTTACCCAAAGAAACAGGAGCGGCCCAAACCGCTCCTGTCTAATTTATCTTTTCCTCACTCGGCCTCCAGCAGGGCGTGGGTCAGCCGGATTTTTTCCGGATCGCCGGAGCTGTTTTCCACCACCAGCTCCCCCCTGCCGTCGTTCAAAAGCCCGGCCTCCAGGAGTCTGCGCCGGGTCTCCCGTGCGGTACCCGCGCCGCCGTCCAGCAGCTCCACGCCGCTGCCCAGGACCTTTGCCATGGCCTTTTTCATGAAGGGGTAATGGGTACAGCCCAGCACCAGGGCGCTGAGCTTCCCCGTGTAGGGCCCCAGGAGCCGCTCCATCAGCTCCACGGCCTCGGCGGTGTCCGCCTTGCCCGCCTCCACCAGCTCCACCACACCGGGAGCCTGGACCCGGAGCACGGTGCAGTCCCGCTTCACCCGCTCCATGAGAGCCGCCAGCTTTTTTTCCCGCAGTGTCACGTCGGTGGCCATGATGCCGATGGTGCCGCCGGGATGGCGGTCACAGGCCAGCTTCAGAGCCGGCTCGATGCCCACCACGATGCGGTCGGGATATCTTTCCCGCAGATCGATGATGGCGGCGGCGGTGGCGGTATTGCAGGCCACCACCAGAGCCTTGCAGCCCAGGTCCTCCAGCAGCTTCTTTCCCGCCGCCAGGGTCAGCTCCCGGACCTTTTCCGTGGTCTTTTTTCCGTAGGGGGCATTGGCACTGTCCCCGAAATAATAAAACCGCTCCCCCGGCATCAGAGCCCGCAGCTCCCGCAGCACACTCACGCCGCCCACGCCGGAGTCAAAAACGGCAATATAGGAATTTTTATCCATAAGAAACCTCCGTGATCCGGAAGAATTACGAATTACAAATTACAATTTATAAATTACCGCTTCGCTCAGGCTCCATTCGTAATTTGTAATTTCATTATTTTATTATAGCAAATCCCGCCGCAGGTTTCAACGGCGATTGACTTTTTTCCGGGAATTTGGTATCTTGAAAAAAACACCACAGGAGGTATTATCATGAACCGTTATCTCTTTGTCATCGACTATCAGAACGACTTCGTGGACGGCGCGCTGGGCTTCTCCGGCGCGGAGAAGCTGGACGCCGGCATCGCCGCCAAGGTCCGCGCCTACGGCGAGGGCCACGTCCTCTTCACCCGCGACACCCATTTTGACAACTACCTGGACACCCGTGAGGGCCGGCTCCTGCCCATCGTCCACTGCATCAAGGGCACCCCCGGCTGGGAGCTCTACGGCGAGACCGCCGCTGCCTGTGCCGAGGTCAACGCCCCCGCCATCGACAAGCTGGTCTTCGGCATGGACGTCACCGACCCGGCCACCGCCGCCGTCCTCCCCGCCCAGGCCGACGAGATCGAGCTGGTGGGCCTGGTCAGCAACATCTGCGTGGTCTCCAACGCCTGCGTCCTCCAGGCAAAGTACCCCGAAGCCCGCATCATCGTGGATGCCTCCCTCACGGCCAGCATGGACCCCGCCATGCACGAAAAGGTCCTGGATGTCCTGGAGGGCTTCCAGGTCAAGGTCCTCAACCGCTGAAAAGGAATATAAACCCCGGATATCCGCAACTTAATATTTTCTTCATAACTTTTCACTTTTTTTCTTCATATTTTCCGGGTATTATGAAGTTACTAAATCACTTCTTTTTCATTTTTCCTCTCCTTTTTTGCAATAGTCCGCAGTCATACCGACTGCGGATTTTGCATTTGTGGCGAGTCGCCACTGACAAACTGTCGTACATGGTGCTCGTCGACAGTCGAGTAAAACACGTGTGGTCCGGCATGGTTGGAATTTGAAGATTTTTTAGGGGGGCAGTGCCCGGACCCAAACTGTAATCGGTGCTTTGGTCGTCGTTCCATGGTACGTTGGGTCGTTACATGGCACGCCACCCCGTAGGGGCGATTCACGAATCGCCCGCCGCACCGCCCACAAAAATCAGCCCGAAGCCATCGGCTTCGGGCTGTTCTCATTTTACTGACTCTGCTCCCCCTCGGTCTTAGGCGTGAGCTTGTCCTCGATCTTGCCCAGGGCCTTCTCCATGGAGGCGTATGCCTCATCGGTGATGCGGCCCACGAAATTCTGCTCGTACCGCTCCATGGCCTCCCGGATGCGGACCACCCGGTGGCCGCCGCTGATGCTCTGCTCGGGCTTCAGGGTGTAGATGGGCACATAATCCCAGCCGGAGAGATAGACCTCGCCGGTGGCGTTGTCGCGGGTGACCTCCAGCTCCAGAATGACGGAGTAGCCGGTGCCCGCCATGACGGCGTCGCCGAAGAAATCGCCCAGGGACCAGGCCACCAGGGTCTTTCCGATGGAATCATAGTCCACCTTCTGCAGCAGATGGGGATGGCTGCCCAGAATGATGTCCACGCCGCCCTCCTGGAGCTGCTTGCGGATCTTGTCCTGGGTCTTGCTGATCTCGGTGTTGTACTCGCTGCCCCAGTGGACCATGGCGATGGTCAGATCGGGCTGCTCCTCGGCCACATTGCGCAGGACCCTGGCAATGCCGTCGGTGTCCACCTTCTTGTAGTCGGAGGAATAATCCTTGTACAGGATGTTCACGCAGTCCTCGCTGCCTGCGGGCATGCCCAGATTGTCCATGCCCTTGGTAAAGGCGATGAGGGCGATGCGGATGCCCTCCACCTCCACGATCTCATAGCCGCCCTTCCGGCGGAACTCCTCGCTGTCGGCAAAGGTGCCCAGGGGCATCAGGCCCGCAGTCTCAAACCGCTCCAGGGTGGTCACCAGACCGGAAACGCCCTGGCGGATGGCAGCGGAGTTGGCGGTCTGTACCGCATCCACGCCGATGGCCTTCAGAGCCTTGGGCAGCTCCAGGGGAGCCGCGCCGGTGGCGTAGCTGTAGCTCTCGCCGCTGAGGTTGCCCTCAAAATTCAGCAATGTCAGATCCGCACCGCTGAGGATGGGAGCCACATCCAGAAAGGTCCGGGAAAAATCGTAGCCATTCTCGTGGGCGGCATTTTCCAGAACGTAGTCCGTGACGTTCAGATCGCCCGCCGCCGCAATGGTGATGACCGTGGTGCCGGTCTGGGGCCGGGGAGCCTGAGTCTCGGCAGGGATCGTCTCGGGGGGCACCGTCTCCACGGGCCGGGTCTCACCGGGCTCGTGATCGCCCAGGAAAAACCAGCCTGCCGCCGCAGCTACCGCCAGGAGCACCGCCGTCACCAGAAGGCCGGTCTGTCTGCGCCGCCGCTTCATTTTCGCCTTTTGGGCATGCCGCGCCTGCTTCCGGCGCGTGGGGTCCATTTGTTTTGTCATAGTCTTCCCTCCGGGGATGTCGAAAAGGATCGCATGGCGTCCCAAGAATTTATGTTAACAGATTCATTATACACGATGCTTTCCCCAAGCACAAGGGCAATTCTGAATTTTCCCGCCGGGACTTGGCGAATTCGACCTTTTATGATATACTGAACGAAAGATTTCCCCAGGAGGCCCCTATGACCGAACAAGAAAAACGCCGCCGCGCCCGGAAGGCCCGCCAACAGCGCAGAGCCGTCACCACCTTCTGCCTGCTGACCGCCGCCATCATCCTGGCGTCCGTATACATTATTTATTCCGTCCTGGCGGGTCCCGGCTCCATCGGCCATCGCTCCAATCTGACGGACAACCCCTACACCCCCGCCGATTTCGCCACCGTGGATGGCTATGTGACCTGCACCGCCGGCCCCACCCGCCGTGGCGTGGATGTCAGCGAGTACCAGGAGGACGTGGACTGGGAGCAGGTCCGTGCCGCCGGCTTCGACTTTGCCTTCATCCGCATCGGCTACCGGGGCTACAGCATCGGGAGAATCCAGCCCGACGACCTGGCCAGAGAGCACCTGGCAGGCGCAAAGGCCGCCGGACTGGACGTGGGCGTGTACTTCTACGCCCAGGCCATCTCCCCGGAGGAAGCCGCCGAGGAGGCGAGATGGTGCCTGGACTTCCTGGCGGGCGAAAGCCTGGACCTGCCCGTGGTCTACGACTGGGAGTGGGTCAGCCGGGACTCCCGCACCGGCTCCATGGACCGGGAGACCCTGACGGAATGTGCCAAAACCTTCTGCCAGACCATCGAGCGAAGCGGCCATCAGGCCATGATCTACTTCAACACCCACGTGGCCCAGGACCTGCTGGACCTGGAGGAGCTGGCGGAATACCCCTTCTGGCTGGCCCAGTACAAGGATCAGATGGACTTCCCCCACCGCATCGACCTCTGGCAGTACACCGAAACCGGTTCCGTCCCCGGCATCCAGGGCGATGTGGATATCGATCTGATGTTTCTTTATGAATAAGGCAATACAACCCGCGTTCTGCAACAAATGCTACAGAACGCGGGTTATTTTTGAAGACCATATACATATTGGCTTATCTTCAATAGAACCTATGTCTAGTCAGATATACAGTCAGCGCACAGCGATGATGAATAATTAAATAATTTAAACGAGCAATCATTCTTTGAATCACAATTAATGATACATGTTGAAGAACAATATACCTTTGCAGATGAAAATTCCCTTAAGTAATCGATGAACTTTACAATATGGTCTTTTTGATTGCTCATCATCCGATTTGCTAATAACGGATCATACAGCGATATACACGGCATTTGATTCATTGCTTCAAAGCGCACACCTACACATACATTCTGAATATCATATTTATTTATTACTTGTACATACCTTAACATATTCTCATTTGTCTTTTGGGAATATGGCTTGATATAGAGAACGAAATGGACGCTATTGTATTTCTTACCTAGTATAAAATTTTCCAGTCTGCAATTAACAGGAGCCGCAAAAGGTTCTATCTTTTCAGTATTATCCAAAAAAGGAATGGAAATATGTATATATACTCTTCCATCCGAAATTGAATTAATTTTATCTAGAAACGATGTGTCGATTTTCTCCTTTGTAGAAATTTGGATAAAATTATCCCGTTCGAGAAAATACCGTGCAATATAGAGTATAAATGATGCAGACTTGTCGCTTTTGAGAGGCTCTGTATTAGGACAAAGCGATATAATATACTTCCTAGGATGGAAATTATCTTCGATGTAGTCACAAATATAACGAATCCTCTCAAAACTCAACAAGTGTTGTTTATCGTTCTTTGTATCCACATAACAATACGAACAATTGCTTCCGCAACCACTATAAGATATATCAAAAAATATTCTTCCATCTATAATAGTAAAGTAATCTGTTACATTAAAACATTTCAATTCTTCCAATATATTCCATCCCCGTAAAATCTTTCACTGCCTAACATTCAATCTTCTGGCAAGTGAGTCTTTTTCATTGCTACCAATTGAAGTGGCACACGCGAATTTCGAAGAACCTCGCTCGATTGTTTAACCTGCGGCGCAAAAACAACAAGGCATGTATGTACCCTGTATCCATACTTTACAAGATCTTCTGCCGCCTTCATCACCATAGTTCCACCTGTAGTACTGTCATCAACAATAATCGCTGTTGATCCAGAAGGGGGCTGCTCTGCGAAGTTAAACATTGCTCTCATGTTATTGGGGTCACCATGCAAACGCTCCTTTTGTTCATGTAAAACAAAAGGTTTATTGCACAACTTAGCAAATTCATAACCAAGCAATGGACTTCCGCCCTTAGGTGTAACAACAAAATCAAATTCAGAGTTATGCACTATAGAAGGATTTGCAGAGTTCTGCCGCCAATATGTACTCAAGAGTCTAGCAAAGCGAACAGATGTATCAGGATTACATGAAGCACCAATTAAGTCGATATAATATTTTAGTGTCGTCACACCATGCTGACCTACCTGATGGGGAGCCTCAATCCTAATCTGTTCCAATTCCTTATCCAATACTGCACCTAAATTTTCGGGCACAGTACATGCAGGAAAGGATCTAGCACGATTCTCGCGCTGCAACATTGGAATATCTATTCCCAACTCTCCTAAAACCACTTTAGTTTGTTCCTTCAACAAAGTATTTTCAAAAGTATTTTCCGTCGGCTGCATGATAAATGTAGTGACTGAAGTGGCTATAAGAGAGCAACCGATTGAGAGGAGAATTGTTTTTAAATCATTGTTATCCTTTACTGGCCAAATACACATAATAATGCCAATCGCCAAAATAAGATATATGGCATAGCTTTTTAATGTCGCCTTAATTCGCTCACCATCATTCATATGCACTACCTCCCATTATTCTCTAACCCAATAACTTACATAGGATCAAAGTTCTATATTAAAAATATCACACATATTCCATTTTTTCAACAGGGAATACAAAAAAGGACATCCTTTCGGATGTCCTTGTGTTGGCATTACCTATTTTCACGGCCCGTCACCAGGCAACTATCGTCGGCGTAAGTGAGCTTAACTTCTGTGTTCGGGATGGGAACAGGTGGACCCTCACCACAATCAATACCAACTCTCACCGGAT
>JBGVNV010000033.1:0-40936 GCA_045125955.1 Faecousia sp. | reverse complement strand
CTGCGTTGCCGCCGCCGCCCAGCTTCTCCAGGATCACCTGGACATTGGCCTCGCCGATGGAGCGGGCGGAGATCACCACCCGGTGCTCCCCGTCGGGATAGAGGACGAAGGAGGACTGGAAGCCGGTGATGTTCAAAAGCTCGTCGGCAGCCTGGGCCGCCATGGCCCGGGAGACGGTGTGATCCAGCGCCACGATGGCGATCTCGTCCCGGTAGGGGACTGCGGACTGGATGATCTTGTACCGGGCCACGGTGTTGGTGAAGTCCGACTGCAGGAGCTTCTTGACCTCGATGGTGTCCGCGCCCAGACGGCGCAGGAAGGCGGCGGCCTCGAAGGTCCGTTCGCCGGAGCGGACGTTGAAATTCTTGGTGTCCAGGAAAATGCCCGCCAGCAGGCCCTTGGCCTCGATGGGCAGCACATCGGCCTTCTCCACGGCGTATTGCAGCAGCTCCGTCACCAGCTCGGAGGCGGAGGAGGCATAGGGCTCGTGGAAATTCACCACCAGGGGGCTGATATAGTCGGCGGCACGGCGGTGGTGGTCGATGACGGAGACCTTGCTGATGGCCTCCAGCAGGGGCTGACATTCCACCTGGTCCGGGCGGTTGGTGTCGACGATGATGAGGATGGAATTGCGGTCGCAGCGCAGCAGCGCATCCTGACCGGAGATCAGCACGCCCTCGTACTCGGGCACGGCGCGAACCTCCTCCAGGAGCTTCTCCGAGGCGTTATTCTCCTGATCGAGCACGATGTAGGCCTTCTTGCCCTGCTTGCGACACAGGCAGCAAACGCCCAGCGCCGCACCCACGGCGTCCATGTCCGCCATTTTGTGACCCATGATATAGACGTCGCCGGACTTGGCGATGAGCTCCATCAGGGAATTGGCGGTGACCCGGGAGCGGACCTTGCTCCGGTGGTCCACCTCTTTATTTCTGCCGCCGTAGAAGGTGAAGTTCAGCCGGTCCTTGATGACCGCCTGATCGCCGCCACGGCTCAGGCTCATCTCCACGGCCAGTGCCGCGAATTCGTAGCCCTCCTCGAAGGTGGCACCGTCCACGCCCAGGCCGAAGGAGATGGACGCCGCCACGCCGGAGGGGTTGGTGACGGAATGCATCTGCTCCAGAATGGAGAATTTGTTGGCGATGGCATCGTTCAGATCCCGCTTCTCGAAGATCAGCAGGTAGCGGTTGCGCTCCATGCGGCGCAGGAGTCCGTGGTAGCCCTCCGCCCAGGCGGTGATGGCCTCGTTGAGGCTGGCGTTGAGGTTGGAGGTGGCGGACTCGGTGAGGTTTTTGGTCAGCTCCTCATAGTTGTCGATGAGGATAATGGAAACAACGGGCCGGGAGCGGATATACTCGTCCCGGATCAGGTACAGGTCCGTCAGGTCCGTGAAGTACAATGCCGCCAGCATGGTCTTGCTGGGGTCGTCGGCCCGGAGAGTGGTGCCGAAAATGCGGTAGCGGCGGCCGTTGACGCCCACATCGCCGGGGTACTCCCGCTTGCCGGAGACCAGCCAGTCCATCTTGAATTCGGGCATCAGGCCGGTGATCTTCTGCTCGTGGAGCTTGTCCCGGAAGCCGCTGAGGTCCACAAAGCCGTCGTTGGCCCAGATCAGCGCGCCGTCGCCCATGCGCACCAGGGCCATGGGGAAGGGCGTCTTGCCGCCGTCGGTGTTGCCCAGGGTGTTGGTGGCGGACTGGATGAAGGCCTCCAGCTCCCTGCGCCGCTTGAGCTTGCTGTACTGGTAGTAGCCGTAGAGCACACCGGTGGCTACCAGCTCTGTCAGAGCCAGAGCTCCGGCTCCGGCGATCATGGATGCCGCAGAAAAAATCAGCATCACCATAAAAAACAGATCCATTCCCGGCTCCAGAAGCCGTCCAAGCTTGCGATTCATAGGCCAACCTCCCTCAGCAGGGTATTTTTACCCATTGTTATCCATAGTACCCCACATTATAGCATTTTGAAAGGGATAAAGCAACCTATATTATTGTTTTTGGCGGGTGTGTTTCCGCAAAGGGATGTAGGGGCGGGGCATTGACCCGCCCGCCGATGCCGGAAGGTCCACCGTTGCCAGCCAGAAGGACCAGCCTGCCACTACCACTGTCATTGCGAGGAGCGAAGCGACGTGGCAATCCGTTCCCCTCCCGACCCCAGCGGGGGCGGGCAATGCTTCGCATTGCTTAGGATGCGGATTGCCACGTCGGGCTTTGCCCTCCTCGCAATGACGTGGAAACTTGGGGCTGGTCCTTCTGTTTTGGTGCGGTGATGATCGGAGATCGGCGGGCGATTCCTGAATCGCCCCTACAGCTCTCCCCGTTGCTCGCCTACCACTATCAAAAATGTCTGTCACCCGCCGCAGCCGGACCACACGTGTTTTACTCGACTGTCGATCAGCAGAACGTACGACAGTTTGGCCCCCGGCCCTGCCGGGTTCACAAAAAATTTAGTATACTTTTTGTGCAAAGTGTGCTATACTGTTATCAGCGTGCGCCGGGATGGGCAGACCCGGGCAGAAAAAAAGAGAAATACGCGAGCATTTTGCGGGCAGAGAGACCATCTACCAGACGATTCAGGGTCAAAGGGGATGGCACTGGCCGCTTGGAATTTTTGCGCCATTTTTGGCATGCACACCTGTTTTTGAAAGGAGTTTACGAATAAATTGGCTGAAAAACTGAAAATTATCCCTCTGGGCGGTCTGGATGAGATCGGCAAGAACTGCACCGTCCTGGAGTATGGCAAGGATATGATCGTCATCGACTGCGGCGTGGCCTTCCCCGACGAGGATATGTACGGCGTGGACCTGGTCATCCCCGATTTTACCTACCTGCAGCAAAACGAGCACAAGCTCAAGGGCTTCTTCATCACCCACGGACACGAGGACCACATCGGCTCCATCCCCTACGCCATGCAGCAGGTCCGCTGTCCCATCCATGGAACCGCCATGACCAACGGCCTCATCAAGCTGAAGCTGGAGGAGCATGGACTGGATAAGGTGGTCAAGCTCATCACCCACAAGCCCGGCGACACCGTCAAGGCCGGCTGCTTCACCGTGGAATTCATCCATGTGAACCACTCCATCGCCGACGCCGTGGCCTTCTGCATCACCACCCCCGTGGGCAAGGTCATCTTCACCGGTGACTTCAAGATCGACCCCACCTCCGCTGACGGCATGATCGACCTGGCCCGCCTGGGCGAGCTGGGCAACCAGGGCGTGCTGGCCCTGCTGGCCGACTCCACCAATGTGGAGCGTCCCGGCATCACCCCCAGCGAGAACACCGTCTCCGGAAATCTGGACCGCCAGTTCAAGAACTGCGACCAGCGCATCATCGTCACCACCTTCGCCTCCAATATGTACCGGATTCAGTCCGTCATCGAGACGGCCCAGCGTTACGGCAGAAAGGTGGCCGTCACCGGCCGGAGCATGGAGAATATGCTCAAGGTCGGCACGGAGCTGGGCTACCTGAAGGTCAAGGCCGGCACCATCGTGGACATCGCCGCCACCAAGAGCCTGCCCAAGAACAAGGTGGTCATCGTCTCCACCGGCTCCCAGGGCGAGAATATGTCCGCCCTGTACCGCATGGCCTTCAACACCCACAAGCAGATCGACATCGTGGCGGGCGACCGGATCATCATCTCTGCCTCCGCCATTCCCGGCAACGAGAAGTCCGTTTCCAAGATCATCAACGAGCTCTACCGCAAGGGCGCGGATGTGGTCTACGAAAAGAGCGAGGGCCTCCACGTCTCCGGCCACGCCTGCCAGGAGGAGCTGAAGATCATCCAGGCTCTGGTGAAGCCCAAGTTCTTCTTCCCCGTCCACGGCGAGCAGCGGCACCTACAGCTCCATGGCCGTCTGGCCAAGAGCCTGGGCCTGAAGCCCAATCACATCTTCGTGGGCGAGATCGGCTCCCAGTTCGAGCTCACCGGCAAGACCTGCAAGCTCACCGGCACCGTGCCCAGTGGCAAGGTCTTTGTGGACGGCACCGGCGTGGGCGATGTGGGCAGCGTGGTGCTCCGCGACCGCAAGCACCTGGCCCAGGACGGCATGATCGTGGTCTGCGTGAACCTCAGTGCCCAGAACGGCGAGATCATCTCCGGTCCCGACATCATCACCCGCGGCTTCATCTATGTCAAGGAGTCCGAGGAGCTGATGGATTCCCTGCGGGAGGTGGCTGAGGAGGCCATCGACCGCTGCCGCCGCAAGCGCATCCGCGACTGGTCCGCCATCAAGACCGCCATCAAGAATGACCTCAGCGGCTACCTCTACAAGACCACCAAGCGCAACCCCATGATCCTGCCCGTGATCATGGAGGTCTAAAAGTCGATATAAATCCCCTTGCGGGATTTTCGATATAGGCTTTGCCTTCGATATGTGCACCGCACTCGATATGCCCTGCGGGGCGAGAGGGGATTTCTATCATATCGAATCGCAGCGCGATATATCGAATTTGCATCCGCAAATATATCGATTTTGCGTCAGCAAAAATATCGAAAAAGCCCGGCCTGCTTTTGCAGACCGGGCTTTCCGTTTGTCAAAACGCACGTCATTGCGAGCTCCGCAAGGAGCGTGGCAATCCCGTCGATTTTTGGGGTGCCTCTTGTACCACGGGATTGCCACGTCGCCTTGCGGCTCCTCGCAATGACGTGCTGATTTTCGGCGGGTCCTCGATCGCGCAAAAATCCCCCGTTTCCATTTTGAAACGGGGGATCTCATGCGTTTATTCGCTTACCTGGATGGGCTCCGGGTGGGCGATGGCCTCGTAGGCCAGGACGTAGCTGGTCTCCACCTGGGCCTTTTTCCACAGGCTCAGGGCCGTGATGAGGACGCAGTAGGCCGCGATGGTGCCGAAGAACATCACCGTCTCGTCCATGGGCAGGGGGATACCCGCAAGGCTCAGGATCACATCCAGATAGCCCACGGCGGTGATGACCGTCACCAGCAGGTAGTACCACCAAAAGCTCAGATCCAGCTTCAGCATGGACCACTTGTGGCCCCGCATGAGCCGCAGGCTCAGAAACCGGGCCTGGAACGCGCTGGGGGCGGTGCCGTCCAGCAGCAGGTACAGGCTCAGCCGGAAGCCGTAGCTCAGCCAGATGTACACCGGCAGGAAAATCACCATGGTGATGGTCAGCATGGGCAGGGTGATGGCCGCCAGGAGGTCCATGGGGATCAGATCCACATTCAGCATACCCTCGGCGGTGAGGAGATTGGGGTCCGAGGTGATGGCGGTCAGCTCCCGGACCAGGGCACCGCCCTGGGGGCTCATGCTGAAGAGCATCGCCGCCAGATTGACCGCCGCCACCATCAGGATCACCACGAACAGAAATTCAAAGGCGATATGGCCCAGCACCCGGAAAAACCGGCGGAAGCCTCCGGTCAGGTCCCGCGTCTGGGGCTCCCGGCCCAGGACCATGGCCATCATGGCGACGACAAAGCCCGCAGACCAGAAGTAGCCGAAAAATTGGTTCACGAGATTCAAAATCTCCCGGATGGTCTGCAGCACGGTCCGCAGGCGCATACCGGCCAGACCCCCGGTGGTGCCGATCTGGTCGGACAAAAACAGGTCCAGGGCGGGCACGCCCAGGGTCAGCACGGCGATCACGCCGCAATAGATCAGCAGAAGCTTTCGCAGGGGCTCCTGGTTCTGGGCCGCCAGCTCAGCCGCCCGGTCCCGCAGCTCCCGGATGTTCAGTTTCATGGTAATTCCTCCATTTTTACGCGATAAGAAAAGTGTAACCCAGAACTGTGGAAATAGCAAATAAATTTTTTGTGACCCGGCAGTGCCGGGAGCCAAACTGTCGAAGATTCTGCGGATCGGCAGTCAAGCAGAACTCGTGTGGTCGGGCCTGGGTGGTCATCGTACCCTTTGACAGGGGGATTCCATCGTGATACAATGGGGTAAATCATTTTTACCCGGAGGGAACACCATGACCATGGGACAGCGCATCCTGGCCGCGCGGCTGGCGGCGGGACTGAGCCAGCGGGAGTTGGCCGGGGAGGAGATCACCCGCAATATGCTATCAAGCCTGGAGCACGACACCGCCAACCCCTCGGTGGCCACCCTGCGGTATCTGGCGGGGCGGCTGGGTCGGCCCGTGAGCTTCTTTTTGGGGGAGGACGGGCCCTCGGAGGCCGTCGCCGCCTTTGAAAAAGGGGACTACCGCCGCTGTCTGGAAACGCTGACCGAGGGGGAAAAACGTTGGCTCGGGCCCATTGCCCGACTCCGGGAGGCGGAGGAGGCCATCGATTCGGGCCGCATCCCCTACGCACGGGAGCTGCTGGCGGGGCTGGAGGGGGCGGACTCTCCCCTCTTCGGGCCGGAGCTGCACCGGAAATCCGCCATTTTGCGATGCCGCTGTGGAGAATTTGCCCCCATCCCCGAGGACGGGGCACTGGCCCTGTCGGCCCAGGTGGCTCTTGCTTCCGGACGCTGGGCCGATGCCCTGCGCTACCTCAGTGCCCAGGATGACCGGGGCGCGGATTGGGAGCACGCCATGGGCGAGTGCCGCTTCCACGCCGGGGACTATGCCGGAGCCAAGGACCACTACCACCGCTGTGAGGACGCTTTTGATGTCCGTTCCCGGCTGGAAATCTGCTACCGGGAGCTGGAGGACTACAAAATGGCCTATTTCTACGCGAAGAAGGGATGATTTCGGGGAAACCTTTTTCCATAGCCAACGGCGGCGGGAAATGCTGTGATGACTGCGCATGAAAATCAGAAGGACCAACCCCTAAATTTCCATGTCATTGCGAGGGGCGTTAGCCCCGTGGCAATCCGCATCCCCTGCGGTGCTTCGCACCGCTCGCCCCCCGGTGGGGGCGGAAAGAGAACGGATTGCCACGTCGCTTCGCTCCTCGCAATGACGGCGGTGGTCGGCGGCTGGTCCTTCTGTTTTACGGACACATCCATTCCCCTTGCTGCATAAGCTGTTCCGAGGTGATCGAATGAGCATTGTGCGAACGGATATCCCCATGACATCGGCCCTGGCGGGGGATACGCTGGAGGCCCTGGGGGCGGCGTATCCCTTTTTGCAGACGGAGCTGCTTGCCCGGACGGCCTTCGGGCGGCCCATTACCGCCGCGTCCATGGGCCGGGGAGATCGGCGGGTGCTGTACTCCGCCGCCCACCACGCCAACGAGTGGCTCACCGCCACGGTGCTGCTGAAATTTCTGGAGGACTACGCCCAGGCATTGGAGACCGACGGCACCATCGGCGGCGTTTCTGCCCGGGAGCTGTATGAAACGGCCACCATCTTCCTGGTGCCCATGGTGGACCCGGACGGGGTGGATCTGGTGACCGGGGCGGTGACGGAAAAGGAACGGGAGCAGGCCCGTGCGTTGGCGGAATTTTACCCGAATATCCCCTTCCCCGACGGGTGGAAGGCGAATCTGAGCGGGGTGGACCTGAATCTTCAATACCCCGCCGGATGGCTCACCGCCCGGGAGATCAAATTCGCCCAGGGCTACACCCGCCCCGGCCCCCGGGACTTTGTGGGCCGCTTCCCCCTGAGCCAGCCGGAGGCCCAGGCCCTGGCGGACTACACCCAGCGCATCGACCCGGAGCTCGTCATCGCCTGGCACAGCCAGGGGGAGGTCATCTACTGGCAGTACGGCGGCATCGGGGTGCCGGGTGCCCGGGAGATCGCGGAGCGGTTTGCCAATCTCAGCGGCTACCGGTTGGAGGACACTCCCTACAATTCCTCCTTCGCCGGGTATAAGGACTGGTTCATCCAGACCTACCGCCGTCCCGGCTTCACCATCGAGGTGGGCTCCGGGGAAAATCCCCTGCCCCTGAGCCAGTTTGCGGAAATTTACACCGCCAGCCTGCCCATATTGGTGGCGGGAGCGACGGGTTGACAACACCCCCGTTTCCGTGGTAAACTAAACACGTCAAAAGCATACGGCAATTGTCACACAAAGGATGTCTCTCCAGGAGGTAGCTTATGAAACGATGGATCGCAGCTTTGATGAGTGTTCTGATGATGCTGGCCCTGGCGGCCTGCGCGTCGGCACCGGAAACCACTGTCCCCCAGGATCGCTATGATCTGGCATACAATATGGCAGATTACGACTGGTTTTCGGACATTTTTGAAGAAAAGGCTTCCGAGGAATGGGATGCCATGGGCGCGTACACCATTCTGCTGGAGGGCCTTGATACCCCCGTGCTTGTGGACATGAATGGCCGGGATGTTGTGGCTGTCCATGCCTACGACCAGACCGCCCAGCTTGGTGACGCCGGCACTACTTATCAGGACGAGACCCCCGTCAGCATCCGCTCTGCCGGGAATGTTGTGGTGGTGAACATCTCCTGGGATTATGCCGGAGAAACCATCCTCCTGACCCAGGGCAAGAGCCATACCTTCCAGCCCGATGGCGATATTTCCACCCAGATTTATGTGGACGAGGACGGCAAGCTGGCCTACGGCCGTTATTGGAGGGAATATGTCACCTCCTTTGACCAGTGGGAGACCGCGCCCCTGGAGCTGTCCACCAGCCGGGAGCAGTTCCTGTACGAGACCGGCTGCGCCGAGCTCGTCAATGGTGAGGTGGTCCTGACCCCCGAAAAGACCGTCACCCTTGCGGACGCGTACGATCTGGATGCCCTGTTCGCAGAGGCCCAGGCAAACGGCTTCTTTGCGGAATATGAGACCGTGGATGCCCTGCTGGCCGCAAACCAGTCTTAAACAGTCAACACCGGGGGCGGACCCGCTCCGCCCCCGACAAATCAATACGCGGGTGTGGTGGAATTGGTAGACTCATTGGATTTAGGTGCTGTCACCTCAGTGAGGGTTTTCGGGAGGTATTTGCTATGAAGTGGAACGAAATGTCTACATTTCAGAGAGTTCTTCATGTGATCTGCTTGGTCTGCGTCCTGATACTTCTGGCATTGTTCATACTTTCTATTGCGGATATTTTACCCAGTATGTATGAGTACGCATTGCCGCAAGCATTGTTTGGGTGCGCTTGGTTATGTCAGGCGATCATTCTGTGGAAAACCCGGCGCAGAGATGCTATATTCAACTTGGTTCTTGGTGTGATAAACATCTGTCTAGCAATAGCACACTGCATTTTGAAATAACCCATGTTGTAATCCGTTGCTAAAAGCAGGTTCGCCTGTTTTTATAAATCGTGGATCAGGCGAAATGCCCCACCACGGGTTCCTCCCCGTGTAAAAATCAGAGGCATAAAAGAATACGCGGGTGTGGTGGAATTGGTAGACTCATTGGATTTAGGTTCCAACGCGCGAGCGTGCAGGTTCGAGTCCTGTCACCCGCACCAACCCCTGTTTGCAGTATGCAAACGGGGGTTATTTTACCTATGGAAATGATGAAATAGGAGGAAGAAAATGATATGCAAAGCTAGCTCGAAAGAGCCGATTTTTCGTTTTAAGACCTGTGGCCTGTCTGCTATTTTCTTGTTGGTCATATATGTGGGGATTCCGTTGATCCCCTATATGAAACCGTTTTTCTCTTTATTTATTCGCTTTTTTGAGTGGATCGAGGATTTTGAGTTGGGGGCGGATGTGGCTGTTTTTTATGACACATCCATCAACTTGTTGGTTACATCAATCTCCACGATCACGATCATGTCCTCCTTTCTGAATCATCGGTACCTTGGTGCAAACTATAAATTCTGGATGTTTAAGTATAGTCCCTATTACCTAACCCCCCAGGAAGACATCCTGTTGATGGTCGTAAATCTGGTTGGCTATCTGCCCTATATGCTGTGTAAAAAATGGGGGTTGCTCTCTTTTGTAAGTTATTTGGTATCCTGGTGGCTGTTTCTTTACCTGATGTATCAGGTTTATGTCTATGTTATCAAAGTATCCCATATGTTCTACAAGGTCACAAGCAGAATGATCCGTAAGAACAAAAAAAGAAAATGGGATGAGATTTGCGGTGAGATATACAAAAAACTCGCTGCAATTCGATACGTAGACAATCATAATTCGTATTTTTCTGAAGAAATAGAATTGATCATTGAAATGATGATCATGTATCGCAACAATGCGCAAACGCATGATTCCGACTCGTCAAAGAGGGAAGGCTTGGAGAAAGTTGTGAATCGCTTGATTGATAGCGAAGCGCATATCAAATGTGATCAGCTGGAACTCCTGAAAAACAACGCCAGAGTTTCTGGAGCGAATACTCCGCATACAAGCCAAAACGGTGCAGTTTATACGGAAATCGAACAGGCACGTGCAGTTTTGGTAAGAAAAGTTGTGAAAAAAGGAAACAAGCTCATTGGAAGCGAACATCAGGAATATCCATACGAGGATGCAAAGAGTGCGTGGGAAAATCTAGAAGCCGCATTTCGGCATTGGTTCCCCTGAATGGGTTCGAGTCCTGTCACCCGCACCAGAAAAAAGCACTTGCTTCGGCAGGTGCTTTTTTATTCCTGTGACTGTCCGTGGGAGAAAAACACTTGCTCTTCCGGGAAAACTGTGCTATGATACCGGAAGGTGATGCTTTATGAATGAAATTTTCCTGAAACAAATCGACGAGGTCACGCCCTTCTGGCTGTTTTACTCCAAGGACAGCGGCGAGCCGGGGAATATCCAGCTCTCCGCCTGCGCCAACAATTTCTCTATCCACCGGGGCTATACGTCCGAGGACGCGCTCCAGTGCGTGGGTACGCGCTATGAGAAGGACGGCTTCGGCTGCTACGAGCTTTACAATGTGGGCCACACCCTCATCAAGTGCCCCCTGAAGCCCAATCCCATCCAGAAGCTCCTGGGCGGCAAAAAGGCTGAGGAGAAGCTCCGGGCCGCATTCGAGGCCTTCGAGGAGCAGCTCAATTCCCGGGGCTGGAAGACCATCCAGGAATAACGCGATCGAAACACACATAACCTGGAAAATGTAGGGGCGATCCTTGATCGCCCGCCGAAATTCGCAGAATTTCGGTTTTTGTGGAAACAAATTTTTCGCCTTGCGGCGATGGATTTTGCCTTTCGCAAAATCCACGGGCGACCCTTGGTCGCCCCTACAAATGATCGTTGCAAGCGTTTGCTACTCTTTCCTTTTGAGGTGATACCAAATGATCAACAAGAATATGTACGCCCTGGGTGCCAACCGTTCCTGCATCCGGGAGCTGTTTGAATATGGCCGCCAGCGGGCCGCCATCGTGGGTGCGGAGAATGTCTTCGACTACTCTCTGGGCAACCCCTCCATCCCCGCCCCCGCCGGGGTCAACGAGGCCATCGCCGCCGTCATCGCGGAAATGCCCTCCCTGGCTGTCCACGGCTACACCTCCGCCCCCGGCGATCTGGGCCTGCGGCAGGCGGTGGCCGATGACCTGAACGGGCGTTACAACGCCGGTGTCCGGGCAAGCGACCTCTTCATCGGCTGCGGCGCGGCTCCGGAGCTGGTGAGCGTGATCCGCGCTCTGGCTGTGGAAAATTCCGAGTTCATCGCCGTGGCTCCCTTCTTCCCCGAATACCGTCCCTTTGTGGAGAGCTCCGGCGGTCGTCTGGTGGTGGTCCCTGCGGACATCCCCAACTTCCAGATCGATTTTGCCGCTCTGGAGAACGCCCTGAATGCCAATACCCAGGCCATCATCCTCAACTCCCCCAACAACCCCGCCGGTACCGTCTATACCGCCGAGACCCTTCAGAAGCTGGCTGCCCTGCTGGCGCGCAAGGGCGCGGAGTACGGCAAGACCATCTACATCATCTCCGATGAGCCCTACCGGGAGCTGGTCTACGGCGATGCCGTCGCCCCCTGGGTCCCCGGCATCTATGACAACACCGTCGTCTGCTACTCCTGGTCCAAGAGCCTGAGCCTCCCCGGCGAGCGGGTGGGCTATGTGTATGTACCCGAGAAGTGTGCCGACCATGACGAGCTCTACGCCGCCGTGGCGGGTGCCGCCCGGTCCATCGGCCATGTCTGCGCCCCCAGCCTGATGCAGAAGGTCATCGCCCGCTGCGTGGGCCTCCGCCCCGACCTGAAGGCCTACGACGAAAACCGCCGCCTGCTTTCCGAGTCCCTGGCCTCCTACGGCTACGAGATGGCCAAGCCCGACGGTGCCTTCTACCTCTTCGTCAAGTCCCCGGTTGGCAGTGCGAAGGCCTTCTCCGAAAAGGCCAAGCTCCAGGACCTGCTCCTGGTCCCCGGCGACGATTTCGGATGCCCCGAATATTTCCGCATCTGCTACTGCGTCAGCCACGACCTGATCGAAAGAAGCCTGCCCATTTTCGAGAAGCTCATTAAGGAATAATTGGAAAACTCGATTTTCGCCTTGCGGCGACAGATTTTGCAAAGCAAAATCTGCGGACGAGCGATACTCGCCCCTACATTCCAATCGTAAAAATTGATACGAAAAGAGCCTGTTGCAAGTTTTGGCAACAGGCTCTTCCTATAAAATTGTTCTTCCCAATACGCCGAGCGGAAACCAGCGACCAGTCGGGCGGTTTTACTCGACTACTGTCAAGCAAAATCCATCAGACACGAATTGCCCGCCGGGGCTCCCGGCTCATTCATGGAGCTCCAGGGGAGTGCCGTCGGGGTCCCAGAAGAAGACCACGGGCTTGTTGATGTTGTTGTTGGTGTCCATCAGGATGGGGCCGGTCTCGATGCCCCGGGAGTTCAGCCACTTGATGGCCTCGGGCACGGACTCGACACCAAAGGCCAGATGCCGCAGACCGGCGGCCTCAGGGGCATCGAGGTGCTTGGGAGGATTCTCCATGATGAAGACCTCCAGCATCAAACCCTGGTCCAGCTCCAGCATCAGCACCCGATCATTCTTGGTGGGCCGCTCGATGTCGAAGATGACCTTCAGGCCCAGTCGGTTGACATAAAAATCGTATGACTTTTCGTAGTTGCTGTTGATCACAGCAATGTGATGGACAGATGTAATCTTCATGGTGATTCCCCCTGTTTTGATTTTCTGTGATTATGATAGCAGGATTTTGTCCCCATTGCAACGATGGCAAAAAATAAAGGCCGCACCAAAATGTGCCCGTAGGGGCGACCCTCGGTCGCCCGTGGATTTTGCATAGGCAAAATACGTCGCCGCAAGGCGAAATAAAACGGTTATTTTCCTTCGGAAAATCCGAAAAACTTCGTTTTTCGGCGGGCGAGCGAGGCTCGCCCCTACGCCCAATTCGATACACGCAAAAATGCCGCCCGAAGGCGGCATTTTTATTCCCTTTTACAGAGGTGCCGCCTTGATCTTGGCGTAGCGTCTGGGATACTTTGCGGGGGTGGGAGCCACCTTGCGCAGGACGATCACCATGTGGTTGGTGCCGTCCATGGGGAACTCGTGGACCTTTTCCAGCTTCAGTCCCAGCTGGCGGATGGCGTTCTTGCACTCGGCCAGCTCCTCCTTGCCTGCCGCGCCCTTCATGGCCAGCACTGCGCCGCCCACCTTGACATAGGGGGCCGTCAGCTCCAGGAGGATGTTCAGCCGGGCAACGGCCCGGGAGGTGGCAAAGTCATACTGCTCCCGCCGGTCGGCGACAGCCTCCTCGGCACGGGCGGTGATGTAGGTGGCCTCCACGCCCAGCCTGGGGAGCGTGGCCTCCAGCCAGTTCATCCGCTTGCCCAGGGAGTCCAGCAGGGTCAGATCCAGCTCGGGACAGCCGATCTTCAGGGGCACGCCGGGGAAACCCGCGCCGCAGCCCACGTCGATGAGCTTCTTGCCCGCCAGGTTTTCGCACTTGAGGACCGTCAGGCAGTCCAGCAGGTGGAGCTTGGCCACGGCCTCGGGCTCGGTGATGGCGGTCAGGTTCATGACCTTGTTCTGCTCCACCAGCTCACAGCCAAAGCGGCACAGGGTCTCGTCTGCGCCCTCAGGAATGGTTACGCCCAGGCCGGGCAGACCGGCGCGCAGGGCGGAAAGCATGGTGTCCATCATTCGCCCTCCTCACTCTCGGTGGGCTCGGTGGGCTCGGTGGCGGGCTTGGCATTCACCAGACCGCCCAGGTCCACCTGGCTCTCGTCGAAGGGATCGAACTTCTCCTCCACGACGTCCTCCTCCACATACTGGTCGATGTGCCAGTTGACCAGATAGTCACAGACGGAGCTGTAGCGCACGCTCTCGTCAGCGGTGGCTTCCTCGTAGGTGTCGGTGACGGTGGTGACCAGCATGGTCATCTGCTCGTCCCGGTTTTCGGTGAAATACTTGCCGTACTCGTCGATGTCCGCAGCCAGATTGCCGGTGACAGCGGAGCTCAGCTCCTCGGCAGCCGCCTCGTCCACGGAGGACAGTGCCTCGATGCAGAAGCGGTAGGCCATGAAATAGCCGGAATACTGGTAGGCAACGCTCTCATTCTCGGCGCAGGCCAGGAATGCGGAGAAATTGGCGTCGTCCTCCCGGGCGATGCACAGCCGGTGGGCCATCTCGTGGGCCATGGCAAAGGGCAGACCCTGGTCAGGGATGTTGGGGTTGACGGCGGCCTCACCGGTGAGGGCCACGGTCACGCCGGTCTTGCCGAGAGCCGAGTAGATGGGAGCCCAGCCCAGCTTCTTCACGGGGGTGTAGTCACCGCCGAAGATGGAGTAGCTCCGCTCCCGGGCGAGACGGCGGTAGCCGTCGCCGGTGAGGGCGGCCAGCTCCTCGAATTCGCCCAGAACGGGCGCGCCGTTTTCGTCACGGGCGACCTTGTCGGCCAGCTCCATGGCCATGTCCCGGTAGAAAACGGTGGCGTTTTCCAGCTCGGTCTGGGTGTAGTCCTTCATGCCCAGCCGCAGGTCGTCCTCGATGGGACCGGCGTACTGGTTCAGACCGTAGATGCCGGTGTGCAGGAGCACCACCGCCGCGATGGCGGCCACGGCCCAGCCCAGCCAGCGGACGATCTTCGCCCGGAAGATGAAGACCAGAACCAGGGTGGCGATGAGGACGATGATCAGGAACAAAATCGCCGTCTGCCACACGAGAAAATCAAAGCCGCCGGTCCAGGCCGTCAGAAAGCTCTGGACGGAACGGGTGACGTAAGGGTATACCATGTCCACCAGGGTGGTGAACTTCTGCCCCATCTGGATCAGGACCCAGGTAAACGCGCCAAGGATGGCGGCTGTCAGATAACCGCGCCAATATTTCAAAGGAAAATCCCCCTTTCAAAGGTTCGCGAAAAATTTGTATAGATTGACTTATATAGTATAGCACGGCAACGGCGTTTTGTCTTCCCCAAAATTATGAATTTATTGAGAATCTTGCATTTTTTCTGGTCAAAGGGAGATGGGTGTGGTAGGATAGAGGTACTATGATTGCAAGGAAAGGGGGCTTCCCCATGTATATACCTGAATCCGTATTGGAACTGATGGACCGGCTGGAGAATGCCGGGTTTGAATGTCACTGCGTGGGCGGCTGTGTCCGGGACCACCTGATGGGCATCGCGCCCCACGACTATGACTGCTGCACCGCCGCCACGCCGGAGGAGATGCAGAAAATTTTCCGGGACCGCCAGCTGGTGCTGGCGGGCGTGAAGCACGGCACCGTGGGTGTGGTGACGGAAGGCGGCGTGGTGGAGATCACCACATTTCGCACCGAGGGCGGCTATGCCGACTCCCGCCACCCGGACTGGGTGCATTTCGTCCGGAACCTGCGGGAGGACCTGGCTCGGCGGGATTTCACCGTCAACGCCATGGCCTACTCCCCCCGGCGGAGGCTTTCGGACCCCTTCGGCGGCCGGGAGGATTTGAAAAAAGGACTCCTGCGGGCCGTGGGCGAGCCGGAGCTGCGGTTCCGGGAGGATGCCCTGCGGATTTTGCGGGGTCTGCGGTTCGCCGCCCGGTTCGGCTTTGAAATCGAGGAACAGACCCTTCGTGCCATGCACACCGAGATCGCCGGGCTGGATGCCCTGGCCCGGGAGCGGGTGATGACGGAGCTGACGGGATTTCTGCTGGCGGCGAAGGCCCCGGACCTGCTCCGGGCTGTGGAGATTCTGTGCCGGGTCCTGCCGGAGCTGCGGGCATCGGTGGGCTTTGACCAGAAAAATCCCAACCATGTCCACGATGTCTTCGGGCATATCGCCCAGGTGGTGGAAAGCGTACCGCCCACAGCGGAGCTTCGGTGGACGGCCCTGCTCCACGACATCGGCAAGCCTGCGGTCTTTACCCTGGACGAGCACGGTGTGGGCCACTTTTACGGCCATGCCGCCGTCAGCGCGGAGATCGCCGATTCTGTTTTGCTGAGATTGAAGGCCTCCAACGCCCTGCGGGAGGAGGTCGTGTGGCTGGTGAAGCACCACATGGACCGCTACCTGCCCGATGAGCGTACCGCCCGACGGCTTCTGAGCCGCCAGGGCCTGGAGCGGATGGAGCGGCTTCTGGATTTCCAGGCCGCTGACCTGGGGGGCAAGGGCACCGATGCCCCCGATGCCAGCCTTCTGGAGTTGGAGCAGCTGCGCCAGCTTCTGCGGACCCTGGCGGAAAAGGAGGGCTCCCTGACCCTGAAGACCCTGGCGGTCAAGGGCGCGGACCTGATGGAACGGGGCATGCAGCCCGGCCCCCAATTGGGCAGGACCCTCAACGCCCTCCTGGAAAAGGTCCTGGCGGGAGAGCTGCCCAATGAGAAAGAGGCGTTGCTGGAGGCGGCCTTCCAGGAATAACGGTAGGGGCGACCGCAAATTCTTGCCCCCCGCATTTATGAGGGGGGTGGCCCGCAGGGCCGGGGGGAGTCGGCATATTTGCGTTGCAAATATGCCGAAGGCCCACATTGCACAGCAATGCGGGCAGGACCCCTCCGCCCCGGCGGCTCCGGGCTTTGCCCGAATCCACCGGGCCACCTCCCCTATAAATAGGGGAGGCAAGAATTTGCTGATCGAGAACTCCGAAAACCTATTTCCACGATTGACAAGCCTCTATCATATCGCTATAATTAAAATTAGCTTATAAACCATAAACAAATGCTTAGGAGTTGATATCCCATGACCCAACGGGAGCGGCAAATCCTGGAGCTGATCGAGGCGAACCCCATGATCACCCAGGAGGAACTGGCGGAGAAGCTGGGCATCACCCGGTCCAGTGTGGCTGTCCACATCTCCAATCTGACGAAAAAGGGCCCCATTGCGGGCCGGGGCTATATACTGCGGTCCGGCACCTATGTGGTGGTGGTCGGCGGTGCCAATGTGGACATCTGCGGACGGTCCTGGGACCCCCTGGTCCAGGCCGATTCCAACCCCGGTCTTGTCGGCATGAGCATCGGCGGCGTGGGCCGGAACATCGCCCACAACCTGAGTCTGCTGGGTGCCGATGTGCGGATGCTCACCGCCTGCGGCGATGACCTCCACGGCCAGCAGCTCTGTACCGCCAGCACCGCGGCGGGCATCGACATGAGCCATGTGCTCAAGCTCCGGGACGAGCGGACCTCCACCTACCTTTACATCACCGGTCCCGACGGGGACATGGCCCTGGCGGTCTCCGACATGACCATCTGCGAGCGGATCGGGCCGGAGTATCTGGCGGACCATCTGACCCTGCTGCAAAACGCCCGGGCGGTGGTCTGCGACACCAACATTCCCCGCGAATCTTTGCAATATCTGGCGGAAAACTGCACCGCGCCCCTGTTCTGCGATCCGGTCTCCACCATCAAGGCGGAGAAGCTGCGGCCCATCCTCGGCAGCATCCACACCCTGAAGCCCAACCGGCTGGAGGCGGAGCTACTCACCGGCATCCCCATCCGGGACAAGGCCGATGTGGAAAAAGCCGCCGGGAAGCTCCTTTCCATGGGCATCCGGCGGGTGTTCATCTCCCTGGGCGGCGACGGCATCTACGCCGCCAGCCGGGACGAGAGCTGCTGGCTGGAGCCCCTGCCCTGCCGGATGGTCAACACCACCGGCTGCGGCGACAGCGTCATGGCCGCGCTGGTCTGGTCTTATCTGGAGGGCCTGAGCCTGGAGGACAGTGCCCTGGCGGGCCTCGCCGCCGGGTCCATCACCATCGAGACCCCCGAGACCATCAGCCCGGTAATGAGTGCAGACGAACTTAGAAACAGAATGAAGATTGAAGAGTGGAGATTGGAGATCCCCTCCTCTTCAATCTCCAATCTCCACTCTCAACTCTCATTATAAAAAAGGAGTCGTTTACCATGAATATCAACAAGTACCTGGATATCAAGCCCGAAGTTGCCGAGGCTCTGGCCGCAGGCAAGCCCGTCGTTGCCCTGGAGTCCACCATCATCTCCCACGGCATGCCCTACCCCCAGAACGTGGAGACCGCTCTGGCTGTGGAGCAGATCATCCGTGACCACGGTGCCGTGCCCGCCACCATCGCCGTCATCGGCGGCCGCCTGAAGGCCGGCCTGTCCGCTGAGGAGATCGAGTACTTCGGCAAGAAGGGCCTCGCCATCACCAAGGCCTCCCGCCGTGACCTGGCTGTTCTGTGCGCCCGGGGCGAGGACGGTGCCACCACCGTCACCACCACCATGATCATCGCCTACATGGCCGGCATCAAGATCTTCGCCACCGGCGGCATCGGCGGCGTCCATCGCGGTGCTGAAGTAACCATGGACATCTCCGCCGACCTGGAGGAGCTGGGCCAGACTCCCGTCATGGTCGTCTGCGCCGGTGCCAAGTCCATCCTGGACCTGGGCCTGACTCTGGAGTATCTGGAGACCAAGGGCGTGCCCGTCATCGGCTTCGGCACCGACTGCCTGCCCGCCTTCTACACCCGCGAGTCCGACTTCGGCGTGGATTACCGCGTGGACTCCGCCGAGGAGCTGGCCAAGATCTTCAAGGCCTCCAACGAGATGGGCATGAAGTCCGGTATGCTGGTCGCCAACCCCATCCCCGAGGCGTACGCCATGCCCCGGGAGGTCATCGATGCCGCCATCAACCAGGCTGTCGCCGAGTGCGAGGCCAAGGGCATCAAGGGCAAGGAGACCACGCCCTTCCTGCTGGCCCGGGTTTCCGAGCTGACCGGCGGCAATTCCCTGGCCTCCAACATCCAGCTGGTCTTCAACAACGCCAAGGTTGCCGCTCTGACCGCCGTGGAGTATTGCAAGTAAGCCTTCCGGATATTCTGGGAGCCTGTCCAAACGGACAGGCTCCTTTTTTCCGCCCCCTCGGGGGGCGGTGGGACGTCGAGGACGCCGTCCCCTACGGCTTATGTCCGATTTCTGTGTAGGGGCCGGCCACCCGGACGGCCCGGCGCGAAGCGCAAAATGCCGCGATGATTCCCCGTGTAAATCAGAAGGACCAGCCGAAAATCAGCACGTCATTGCGAGGAGCCGCAAGGCGACGTGGCAATCCCGTGGTACAAGAGGCACCCCAAAAATCGACGGGATTGCCACGCCCCTTGGGGGGCTCGCAATAACGTGCGTTTTTGACAAATGGAAAACAGGCGCACCGTTTGGTGCGCCTGTTGGGTTATTTCAGAACGATCTGCCCGTCCTCGGCGTCTGCCGTGACGGTCTGGCCGGGGAGGATGTGACCGGCCAGGAGGCGTTTGCTGAGGATGGTCTCGATGGTGTGGCGGACGTACCGGCGCAGGGGCCGGGCACCGTAGCTGGGGTCGTAGCTCTCGGCGGTGATGAGGTCCTTGGCGGCCTCGGTGACCTCCAGCCGAAGCTGCTGGTTCTCCAGACGGCGGTTCAGATCCCGGATCTGCAGGTCGATGATGCGGCCGATGTCGGCGCGGGTCAGGGGCTTGTAGAATACGATCTCGTCCAGACGGTTGAGGAATTCCGGCCGGAAGGACCGGCGCAGGAGCTGGTTCACGGCCTCCTTCACGTCGTCGCGGATGCGGCCCTCGCCGTCGATGCCGCCCAGCAGGTACTCGCTGCCCAGGTTCGAGGTCAGGATGATGATGGTATTCTTGAAATCCACCACCCGGCCCTGGGAATCGGTGATACGGCCGTCGTCCAGCACCTGCAGCAGCAGGTTAAACACGTCGGGGTGGGCCTTCTCCACCTCGTCAAAGAGGATCACGCTGTAGGGGCGGCGGCGGACGGCCTCGGTGAGCTGACCGCCCTCCTCGTAGCCCACATAGCCGGGAGGCGCGCCGATGAGCCGGGATACGGCGAATTTCTCCATATACTCGGACATATCGATGCGGACCATGTTGCTCTCGTCATCAAAGAGGGCACTTGCCAGGGTCTTGGCCAGCTCCGTCTTGCCCACGCCCGTGGGGCCCAGGAACAGGAAGGAGCCGATGGGACGATTGGGATCGGCGATGCCGGCGCGGCTGCGCTGGATGGCCTCGGTGACGGCGGTGACGGCCTCATCCTGGCCGATGACCCGCTGGTGCAGAGTCTCGTCCAGCTTCAGCAGCTTCTCCCGCTCGCCCTGGACCAGCCGGGACACGGGGATGCCGGTCCACCGCTCCACGATCCGGGCGATCTCCTCGTCGGTGACCCGGTCCCGCAGGAGGCTGTGCTCCCGCACCTGGGCGGCCTTGGCTTCCTGAGCCTCCAGCTCCTTCTCCAGGGCAGGTCGGCGACCATATTTCAGCTCCGCCGCCTTTTCCAGATCATACTGCCGCTCGGCGGCCTCGATCTGGCGGTTCAGGTCCTCCAGCTTCTCCCGGAGCTGCTGGATGTGGGTGATGGAGTCCTTCTCGTTCTCCCACTGGGCCTTTTTGGCGTTATGGCTCTCCCGCAGCTCCGCCAGCTCCTTTTGCAGGTCCGCCAGGCGGGCCTGGGAGCGGGGGTCCTCCTCCTTTTTCAGGGCGGCTTCCTCGATTTCCAGCTGGATGATCCGGCGGGAGATGCTGTCCAGCTCTGCGGGGCAGGAGTCCATCTCCGTGCGGATCTGGGCGCAGGCCTCGTCGACGAGGTCGATGGCCTTGTCCGGCAGGAACCGGTCGGTGATATAGCGGTCGCTCAGGGTGGCGGCGGCGATGATGGCGGGGTCGGAGATATGAACGCCGTGGAAGACCTCGTAGCGTTCCTTCAGACCCCGGAGGATGGCGATGGTGTCCTCCACCGTGGGCTCCGACACCAGCACGCTCTGGAACCGCCGCTCCAGGGCGGGGTCCTTCTCGATATATTTGCGGTACTCGTCCAGGGTGGTGGCACCGATGCAGTGGAGCTCGCCCCGGGCCAGCATGGGCTTGAGCAGATTGCCCGCGTCCATGGCGCCGTCGGTCTTGCCCGCGCCCACGATGGTGTGCAGCTCGTCGATGAAGAGGATGATCTGACCCTCGGACTGGCGGACCTCGGTGAGGACGGCCTTCAGCCGCTCCTCACATTCGCCCCGGTACTTGGCACCGGCCACCAGCGCGCCCATGTCCAGGGAGAAGATCTGCTTGTCCAGCAGGGACTTGGGCACGTCCCGGCGGACGATCCGCTGGGCCAGGCCCTCGGCGATGGCGGTCTTGCCCACGCCGGGCTCGCCGATGAGGCAGGGGTTGTTCTTGGTCTTCCGGGAGAGGATGCGGATGACGTTGCGGATCTCCTCATCCCGGCCGATGACCGGGTCCAGCTTCTGCTCCCGGGCCCGGCGGACCAGGTCGGTGCCGTACTTGCCCAGGGCCTCGTAGGTGCCCTCGGGGTTGTCGGTGGTGACCCGCTGGGAGCCCCGGATGCTCTGCAGAGCCTGGAGGGCATTCTCCCGGCTGATGCGGTAGGTGTCCAGGATGCTCTTGACGCCGCCCCGGGCGGTATCCAGCAGGCCCAGCAGCAGATGCTCCACGGAAACATAGTCGTCGTGCATGGCTGCGGCCTGATTTTCGGCGGCGGTGAAGGTCTCGTCCAGGGCGGGGGCCAGGTAGAGCTGCTGCTCGCCGGACACGCTGGGCATCCGGGAGAGCTCCTGGTCCACGGCGGCCCGCAGGCTCTCCACCACCACGCCCATCTTTTTCAGAAGCTGGGGAGCCAGCCCCTCCTCCTGATTCAGCAGGGCGGCGAGCAGATGCAGCTGCTCAATCTGGGGATTGCGCCGGGTCCGGGCGATGGCCTGGGCGGACTGAACGGCCTCGATGGATTTTTGGGTGTAGGTGTTGAAGTTCATAAGCATACTCCTTTCGGCAGGAAATGGCATTTTAGCACTCTCGCTGTTAGAGTGCTAATTTTCTGTGTCTTCATCCTATATCCTTTTCCCGGAAAAGTCAAGGTCATTCGGAAAAGTTCACAAATCCGCTACAATTGTTTTGGTACCGCTTCATACATTTTTAATAAACGGCCTATTGATTTTTAACAAGATTTCAGTTATTATGTACATACAAGCAGAAGCGAAGCCGTTTTCGCAAACTACTTCCTTCGATTTTCATTTTCTTACCTCTCTTTTCTTTTCGGAAGAAGCCCGGAGCTGACTGGTCATCAGCACCGGGCTTCTTTCGAGCCGTTTTCAGGAAGAAAAACGTAGGGGCGATCATTGATCGCCCGCCGATAACCGCCCATGCAAATCAGAAGGACCCGCCATAAATCTCCACGTCATTGCGAGGAGCGAAGCGACGTGGCAATCCGTTCTCCTTCCGCCCCCTGGGGGGCGGGCAATGCTTCGCATTGCAGGGGATGCGGATTGCCACGGGCTACGCCCTCGCAATGACAGTGGTAGTGGGAAGCCGGTCCTCTTGATTTTTCGTTTTTTGTCAACAGGCGTGTCGCCAATTCTGCGAATTGGCCGGGCGATCCATGATCGCCCCTACATTTAAGAAAAAAACCCCCGATGCCATGCATCGGGGGTTTGCTCAACGTTTTGGATAGGGCTTTTTCTCCGGGGTACGGCCCAGGAGGTAGTCGATGCTGGTGTCGTAATAGTCCGCCAAGGCGTGCAGCACATTGATCGGTACATTCAGCTTGCCCAGCTCATAGTCGGAATATGTGGTCTGATGGATCTGAAGATAGTTCGCCAGGGCGGCCTGCTTCAAATCCCGGTCTTCCCGCAGGTCGCGCAGTCTGTTTCTGTAGTTCATTCTGCATTATGCATTCCGCATTCCGCATTTATTTCATTTCGTGCCGAAGATGCGGTCGCCGGCGTCGCCCAGGCCGGGGACGATGTACTTGTGCTCGTTCAGACGCTCGTCGCAGGCGGCCATGTAGATGTCCACATCGGGGTGGGCCTCTTGGACGCGCTTGATGCCCTCGGGGCAGCCGATGATGTTCATCATGATGATGTTCTTGCAGCCGTGCTTCTTCAGGAAGTCGATGGCGGCAACGGCGGAGCCGCCGGTGGCCAGCATGGGGTCCACCACGAAGGTGACGCGGTTGCCCACATCCTCAGGCAGCTTGCAGTAGTACTCCACAGGCTCATGGGTCACGGGGTCGCGGTACAGACCGATGTGACCGATCTTGGCGGAGGGGATCAGATCGACCAGAGCATCGACCATGCCCAGGCCCGCGCGGAGAATGGGGACGATGGCCAGCTTCTTACCGGCCAGCATGCGGCACTTGGCGGTGGTGATGGGGGTCTCCACCAGAACCTCCTCGGTGGGCAGGTTGCGGGTGGCCTCGTAGCACATCAGACCGGCGATCTCGCTGATGAGCTCACGGAACTCCTTGACGGGGGTCTCCTTGTTGCGCAGGACAGCCAGCTTGTGGTGTACCAGGGGATGATCCATAATATGAACGTTTGCCATTGTTGCTTCTCCTTTATTTCAATTTTAATTTTGTGATTGTTTGACCTTTGCTCAGATGCCAGAAATCGAATCGTTCGCGTAGGGCGGGGGCAAGCCCCCCGCCCTACTGTGCTGTATGAATTGAATAAGTGTTATTTTTGGGCCTGGAGCTTTTCCATCCGCTCCCGCTCGGCCTGGCTCAGGCGCAGGTAATTGGGCTGCAGAGCCGCGCCGTCGGCGTTTTCGCCCCGGGCCATGGCCGCCAGGGCAGCCAGAGCCACACCGCCGGCCCGCTGGTGCTGGCGATGCTCCGGGGTCAGGATCAGATTCTCCAGCTCAGAGCTGAGATGCTTGTGGGCCAGAGCCGCGCCGTCGCCCACCAGATAAATGGGGCCGTCAATGTGCGCAAGCTCCTCTTTCAGGTCAGACAGGGCGATGGCCCGGTCCTCGCTGATGCGCTTCAGCTCGCCGTTTTCCGCCAGAAAAATGGCGTTGTAGACCTGATTGCGCCGGGCATCCATGCAGCAGCAGATATAGCCGCTCCAAACGCCCAGACCCAGGGCCATGCTCTCCAGGGTAGACACGCCGTAGACCGGCTTTTCTGCGCCCCAGGCGAAGCCCTTGGCGGCGGAAACGCCGATGCGGATGCCGGTGAAGGAGCCGGGACCGGCGGCGGCGGCCAGATGGGTCACGTCGGCGGCGGACTTGCCGCAGACCTTCAAAAGGTCCTCGGCCATGACCATCAGCGTCTGGCTGTGGGTCAGGCCGGAATTCTGATAGCTCTCGGCCAGCAGTGACTTGCCGTCATGGATGGCGGCGGAGCAGCTCTTGGCGGAGGTCTCAAAGGCTAAGATCAGCAATCAAATCTCCTCCTTCGATGTCGATCTTTCGGGTATCCTCGTCCAGGCGGGTGATGGTGATGACGATGGCATCTTCCATGGCACCCCAGACGTTCTCGCTCCACTCCACGGCGCAGATGCCGCCGCGCTCCAGATAGTCGTCCCAGCCGATGTCGAAGAGCTCATCCTCAGAGCCCAGGCGGTACATATCAAAGTGGAACAGCGGCATTCTGCCGCCCAGATATTCATTGACAATGGTATAGGTGGGGCTGGTGACCCGTTCCGTCACGCCCAGCCCTCTGGCCAGGCCACGGGTGAAGGCGGTCTTTCCCGCGCCCAGATCGCCCCGATAGGCGATGACCGTCCCAGGCTGAAGCACCTGCGCCAAAGCCGCACCCACGGCCTCGGTCTCAGACGGAGAATTGGTGATGTATTCCATAGATATCAACCTCTTTCTGATTCATTTTACCAGATAGCGGAAGAAAAGTAAAGGGGGAAGGCGGGATAAGCGGAAAAGGGGGCGAATTACAATGTAGACCAACGGTTATGACCTTTCAGCATTACGGTCTGACGCCCCCCGCCGTACCACAGGCGAAATGGGACCAGCCTCCGTCTACCGTTGTCATTGCGAGGAGCCGACAGGCGACGTGGCAATCCGCATCCCCAGCGGTGCGAAGCACCGCCCGTCCCCACTGGGGACGGAAAGAAAACGGATTGCCACGGGCCTAACGGCCCTCGCAATGACAGTGGTAACTGATGGCTGGGCGCGTCTGTTTGCGTATCTCGCGGAACCTACCTGGTCGACGGGGGCAATGCCGCCCGCCCTACTGTTGCGTGTGACACTTGCGGCATTCCCGGCAGGCGTAAAAAAGGCACCCACGAAAGTGGGTGCCTTTTGGGTATTAGGGATTACTTGCGCAGCTCGGGCAGGGAAGCGGCGGCCACGGACTGGCCAACGCGGCGCATCTTCTCGTCGGGCAGGGTGACGCAGCACTTGGCGGCCAGCTCGGGGTACTCGGCAGCGAGGACCTCGTTGCAGACACGCAGGATGGTGTCGCCGCCCTTGCCGGACATGACGCGGCCCAGGAGCATCAGGTACTCCAGATCGTAGAACTGGTTGTACAGCACCACGGTATAGGCGAGATATGCGCCGATGGTCTCAAAGATGGCCTGGGCGCGGGGGTCATCGGCCTCCATGAGCTTCTGGACGAACTTCAGCTTCTCGGCCAGGGACAGGTCGGCGGGGACATCGATGCCGGCAACGGGAGCCAGCTTGATGACGGCGTCCTGGCTGAAGTACTTGCAGCCGATGCCGAAGTCGGTGGACCACTCGTCCTGCAGGGCACCGGCCTGCAGGTCAACGGGAGCGAAGGCCAGCTCGTTGATCCAGCCCAGAACGTTCTGGTCCTTGTCAACGTAGCCGACGGCCTCGGAGGTACCCATGGCCAGACCCATCAGCTTGCCCTTGCCCAGACCCATGGCACCGGCCAGGGCGGACACGTCGCCGTCGTTGGCAACGACCACGGGCACATCGCCGATCTCGGCGGCAGCGCGGTCGAAGACGGTCTTGACCTCGTCCCAGCGGTCCCGGGGGACGCAGTAGAAGATGGAGGAGATCATGGGGGCGTTGCCGATGAAGGTACCGGCGGAGGAAACGCCGATGGCGTCAACTCTGGGCATCTTGGAAGCGGCGGTCTTGAAGGCCTCGACAATGTGGCCGTACTGATAGTTGGGATCGGGGTTCAGCTTGGGGAACCAGACGACCTCCTCAGAGTAGACGGTCTCGCCGTCGATGACAGCGGAAACCTTCCGGTCGGAGCCGCCTGCGTCAAAGCCGATGCGGCAGCCCTCCATGTGACCGCCCATGGGCTTGGGGGTCTCGTTGGCGGCGGGGCACTCGTCAAGGGGCTTGTCGATGATCTCCAGCTCCCGCTCGTAGAGCTGGAAGAAGAAGGTGTGGTCGAAATCACGCTCGCCGCCCTCGGAGTAGGCAGCCTTCAGCCGTGCGGTCAGTGCGGGGCAGCCGCAGACGGTGACCCGGAAGCCGCCGATGGACCACAGCAGGAACTTGACGTAACGCTCCACATAGCGATAGTCGGCCTCGGCCATCTCGGGGGTGCCGTGGATGAAGGTCTTGTGGACGGAAACCTGGCCCTGGTCGCGCTCAACGGCGATGGCGATGGGCTGCTTTGCGCCGTTCAGGTAGGCGGCGCGCCAGACACCAAAGGGGATAAAGGTGGGGTCCAGCTTGGGGGCGTGCTTCATTTCATAGTTAATGCCTAAATATTCCATAATCAAGTCCTCCCAGAATTGTTGTGTTTTTTACCAATTCTTATTATAGCGAACCTGTTCCTTTTTGGCAATATCAATATTTATATTTTTGGTATAGGGGACGATTCCAAGAAGTTCGAGGCAGAGGATCTGCCTCCGGTCCCGACAAAAAAGACCAGCCACCAAGTTACCGCGTCATTGCGAAGAGGGCAAAGCCCGACGTGGCAATCCGCATCCCCTGCGGTGCAAAGCACCGCCCTTCCCCCGGTGGGGGAAGGAAAGAAAACGGATTGCCACGTCGCTTTGCTCCTCGCAATGACAGTGGTAGTTGGTGGCCGGTCCTTCTTAGGGACAACGGTGGTCAAAGAGACATTTTACAGAGTTCAGCGATTCTTGCCGTAGTAGAACACCACGGCCACGCCGGGGCCGGTGTGGGAGCCGATGACCGCGCCCACATAGCGGATGATGACGTTCTGGACGCCGAACCGCTCCTTGATCTGCTGGGCCAGGAACGCGGCATCGGCGGGGCAGTCGCCGTGGCCGATGAAGACGGTGTCATTCATCTCGGGCACGAAGGTCTCGGCCATCCGGTCCAGGATGTTGTTCAGGGAAGCCTTGCGGCCCCGGGCCTTGCCCACGTTCTCCAGCTTGCCGTTGTCGTCCACCCGGATGATGGGCTTGATGCTGAGCATGGTGCCCACCACGGCGGTGGCGGCACTGACACGGCCGCCGCGCTTCAGGTGCATCAGATCCTCCACAGTGACCCAGTGGCAGAGGTTCAGCTTGTGCTCCTCCACCCAGGCGGCGGTCTCCTCCAGGCTCTTGCCCTCGGCACGGCGCTGGGCAGCGGAGTAGACCAGCAGACCCTGGCCTGCGGCGGCGCAGAGGGAATCGATGACGGTGATCTTGCGGTCAGGGAACTCCTCGCGAAGCTCTTCGGCGGCGATGACGGCGGACTGGTAGGTGGCGCTGAGGCCGGAGGAGAAGGAGATGACCAGGGCATCCTGACCTGCCTCCAGCACGGGGCGGATGGCGTTCGCCCAGCCCTCGGGATTGGCGGCGGCGGTCTTGGGCATCTTGCCGGCGCGCAGGTGGTCATAGAGCTCCTTGGGGGTCATGTCGCCCTCGGTGTAAACATTGCCGTCCATCTCCACGCTCAGGGGAACAACGGTCAGGTCCAGCTCCTGGGCCAGCTCGGCCAGGTCACAGCAGGAATCGGTAATAATCTTGAAAGACATCGGAAAACACTCCTTATCATAAAAACATTGGTGGGACCCGGGCATTTCCCGGGCCATCGAACGGGGTCTATCATACGCTCCCGGGCGGTAGAAGTCCACCCCCGGGCAGTCGATAGCCCTCTACCCCCTGTAGAATCCCACTCCATCGGACTTTTTCCCCGGATTCTCCGGCGGGTTTCCCCTTTTTTCGGGAAATCCGGCGTTTTTCTTTGACATCGGGAAAAAGGTCTGATATAGTATATTAGTTAAAGATCCGAACTACACCATTGTAGGGCGGGAGGCTTGCTCCCGCCATCGATTTTGTCCCAGGGACAAAATCGATTTGAAACAGGGTGAAAATTTACGGCGGGAGCAAGTCTCCCGCCCTACCGTATACAGAAGGAGTTACCGTTATGAGAATGCGTAAAATGAAGAATCTGGATGTCCGCATGGAGCGTTGTGCCGCTCTGCGGATCGCGGAGCCCGCCACCCTCAAGGGCAACTGGCGGAGCCTGAAGCCCGACGCTTCTGCCCTGTGGGTGGAGGTCGGCTGCGGCAAGGGCAAGTTCACCGCCGAGACTGCCGCCGCCAATCCCGATGTGCTGATGATCGCCGTGGAGCGTTGCCGGGAGGCCATGGTCGTGGCCATGGAGAAGGCCCAGAGCATGAAGCTCACCAACGTCTTCTACATCGACATGGACGTGGCCAACATCGAGGAGATTTTCGCCGGTGAGGAGATCGACCGCCTGTTCATCAACTTCCCCGATCCCTGGCCCCGGAAGAAGAACGCCAAGCGGCGTCTGACCCATCGGGGCTTCCTGGACAAGTACTGCCGCGTGGTCAAGTGCGGCGGCGAGTTCCACTACAAGACCGACAACGCCCCCCTGTTTGAGTTCTCCGTGGAGGAGTTCGCCGCATGCGGCCTGGAGGTCAAGAACCTGACCCGGAACCTGCACGAGCACGGCATCGTGGGCATCACCACCGGCTACGAGGAGAAGTTCCACGCCCTGGGCACCCCCATCAACCGCTGCGAGGTGGTTTGTAAGCCCTTCGTCATGCCCAAGGAAGAGAAGAAGGACGCCGAATCCGAGGAAGAGTAAAAAAGAATACGTCATTGCGAGCCAGTGCGCACACTGGCGTGGCAATCCCCCAAGGTTTCCGGAAGCTTGGAGGAGATTGCCACGTCGGGCTTCGCCCTCCTCGCAATGACGTGCGTTTTTTGGAGATTACCTATGTCTTACTACGCAGGCAAATGTGATGTTGCCGTCATCGGTGCGGGTCATGCGGGCATTGAGGCCGCTTTGGCATCCGCCCGGCTGGGGCTGCACACCATCCTCTTTACCATCAATCTGGATGCGGTGGCGAACCTGCCCTGCAACCCCGCCATCGGCGGCACCGGCAAGGGTCATCTGGTCCGGGAGCTGGATGCTCTGGGCGGCCAGATGGGCATCGCCGCCGACCACTGCTGCATCCAGTACCGGATGCTGAACAAGGGAAAGGGCCCCGCAGTCCACTCCCTCCGGGCCCAGGCCGACCGCCGGGCCTACCAGAATTATATGAAGCACGTCATCGAGCGCACCGACAATCTGGAGCTGAAGCAGGCGATGATCGTCTCCGTGGATGTAGAGAACGGCGCGGTCACGGGCCTGAACACCATGCTCGGTGCCCACTATGACGCAAAAGCCGTCATCATCGCCTCCGGCACCTATCTCGATTCCACGGTGATCACCGGCGACTGCGTCTATCCCTCCGGCCCCGACGGCATGCACGCGGCCATCGGCCTTGCGGAAAATCTGCGGGAGCTGGGTCTGCCCCTGCGGCGGTTCAAGACCGGCACCCCGCCCCGCATCAACCGCCGGAGCGTGGATTTTTCCAAAATGGAGCTGCAGCCGGGCGATGACGAGACCGAGCCCTTCTCCTTCACCACGGCGCACAAGCCCGAGAACCGGGCCGTGTGCCACCTGACCTACACCAACGAGGAGACCCACCGGATCATCCGGGAGAATTTCCACCGCAGCCCCATGTTCGACGGCACCATCCAGGGCGTGGGCCCGAGGTACTGCCCCAGCATCGAGACCAAGGTGGAGCGGTTCGCAGACAAGAAGCGGCACCAGCTCTTCATCGAGCCCACGGGCCTGGACACCGAGGAGCTGTATATCCAGGGATTCTCCTCGAGCCTTCCCGAGGACGTGCAGCTGGAGATGATGCGCACCATCCCCGGCCTGGAACATGCCGAAATGATGCGTCCCGCTTACGCCATCGAGTACGAATGCATCGACCCCACCGAGCTGCTGCCCACCCTGGAGGTCAAGAAAATTTCCGGTCTCTACGGCGCGGGCCAGTTCAACGGCACCTCCGGCTACGAGGAGGCCGCCGCCCAGGGCTTAGTCGCGGGCATCAATGCCGCCCTGAAATTAAAGGGCGAGGAGCCCCTGATCCTGACCCGCGACACCAGCTACATCGGCATCCTCATCGACGATCTGGTGACCAAGGGCACCCAGGAGCCCTACCGCATCATGACCAGCCGCTCCGAGTACCGGCTCCTGCACCGCCAGGACAACGCCGACCAGCGGCTGACTCACATCGGCCACCGTGTCGGTTTGATCTCCGATGAACGGCTGGCCCAGGTCCAGGCCAAGTACGAGGCCGTCCGCCGGGAGTGCAATCGCCTGGAAGCCAACGGCGTTCCCGCGAGCCGGGAGCTGAACGAGATGCTTGCCAAGTATGAGAGCACCCCCGTGGCATCCTCCGCAAGACTTGCCGATCTTCTCCGCCGTCCCCAGGTGACCTACGCGGATCTGGCCCCCTTCGATGCCAGCCGCCCGGAGCTTCCCGCCGATGTGACCCAGGAAGTCGAAATTCAGGTGAAGTACGCCGGGTATCTGGCCCGCCAGGAGAAGCAGGTGGCCCAGTTCAAGGCCGAGGAGAGTAAAGCCCTCCCTGCGGACCTGGATTACGAGTCCATCGTGGGTCTGCGTTTGGAGGCCCGGCAGAAGCTTTCCCAGATCAAACCTCTGTCCATCGGTCAGGCGGGACGAATTTCCGGCGTCAGTCCCGCCGACATCGCGGTGCTCCTCATCTGGCTGGAACAGCAGAAGGCGAATCGATAACTCAAAATTACCGCGTCATTGCGAGGGGCGACAGCCCCGTGGCAATCCCGTCGATTTTCAGGATGCTCCAACAAAGCGTTTGCAAGATCCGGGAGATTGCCACGGCGGGCTTTGCCCGCCTCGCAATGACGTGTTCTTTTTTGTCCGGCTGCCGGGTTTATTGACATTTTCTCCCACGCCTGATACAATGGTCGAAAAGCATCGGTTTTTTGAAAACCGATATAGAAAGAAGAGGTCGATTTTATGGTCCGCATTATTTCCGATTCCTCCACCCTTTATTCCACCGCTCAGGCGCGAAAGGCCGGTTTTGCCGTCTCTCCCCTGTCCGTGACCATCGCGGGCAAGAGCTACCGGGAGTTTGACGAGATCAGCTCCGCCGAATTTGTCGGCATCATCCATGAGGGACACATGCCCACCTCCTCCCAGCCCGCCATCGGCGAGGTCACGGCCCTGTACGAGGAGTTCGCCGGGGAGCAGATTTTGAACATCGCCATGGCCCATGGCCTCTCCGGCACCTATATGTCCGCCGTGGCCGCTGCGGACCTGTGCGACAATGCGGACGACATCACCGTGCTGAACTCCCGGACCCTCTGCGGCCCCCACCGCTATATGGTGGAGCGGGCAGTCGCCATGGCCGAGGACGGTGCCACCCTGGAAGAGCTGCTGGCCTGGCTGAACAAGCGGATGGACACCACCAAGAGCTTCCTGATCCCTGCGGATTTCGACTATCTGCGCCGGGGTGGACGGCTCAGCCCCCTGGTCAGCCATGTGGGCAAGCTGGCGGGTCTGGCTCCCGTCATGACCCAGACCGAGGACGGCACCCGGCTGACCGTGGCCTCCATCAAGCGGGGCTTCAGGCACGCGGTGAAATACTGCGTGGATGCCCTCCGGAAGCAGGGGATTGGAAAGGGCTGGAAGGTCTACATCTCCCACGCCGCCGATCCCGGAAAGGCAGACCAGGCTCTGGCCGCACTGAAGGCCGCCATGCCCGAAGCCGAGTACGAAATCGTGCCCCTGAGCCCCGCCTTCACCACCCAGGGCGGCCCCGGCTGCATCGCCATCCAGTATGTGGAGCTGTAAACAGAACATTTGGAAAGGGAACGACCTTTGGTCGTTCCCTTTTTCGGTGTTTCTGATACAAATGTAGGGGCGACCCTCGGTCGCCCGCCTGCCGCCACAGGCGGCAGGTCACCCACATCAGTCAAAACTCGATACTTTGGGAATCGAGTTTTGACAGCTTCTCCCTCAAGGGAGAAGCCTTTGGTGGAAATCTCCGCATGGTTGCGTTGAATGGAAGCAGGTTAGATACGGGACAAGGCTTCTCCCTGGGGAGAAGCTGTCAGCCATTGGCTCTTCGGAACCAATGGCTGACTGATGTGGGGATGCGGATTTTGCAGAGCAAAATCCGCAGGCGACCGAGGGTCGCCCCTACATTATTTTTCTTGCTGAACGGTTGCATTTGCAACCGTATTCTGCTACAATACATCTGTCGTTCCATTGTGGAACAAAAGGAGGTTTTTCTCGTGATTTTCGGCAAACACATCAACCGCTATTACCTGCGCTACGCGCCGATGCTGCTGCTCGGTCTGGTGACGCTGATCGCGGTGGATTACTTACAGCTCATCATCCCGGAGCTCTACCAGATGGTGGTCGACGGCATGTATGCCGGGTCCGTGACCGTGGACGGAGCGGCGATGCCCTTCAATATGGACTTTTTGCTGGATCAGGTCTGTATGCCCATGGTCAAGGTCATTCTGGGCGTGTGTCTGGGCCGGTTTTTATGGCGGGTGTGCTTCTTCGGCTCCTCCATTTTGCTGGAGGCCCGTCTGCGGTCCAAAATGTTTGACCGGGCCCGGTTCCTGAGCCGGGAATACTACCAGGTCAACAAGGTGGGCAACCTCATGAGCCTCTTCACCAACGATCTGGACACGGTCCAGGAGTGCTTCGGCTGGGGCGTCATGATGTTCTGCGATGCCATCTTCATGGGCGTGCTGGCGGTGCGCAAGATGCTGGGGCTGGACCCGCTGATGACCCTGTTCTCCCTGATCCCCATGATCTTCCTGCTGTGCTCCGCCACGGTGGTGGGCCGGTACATGACCAAAAAGTGGGACATCCGCCAGGCGGCCTTCTCCAAGCTTTCTGACTTCGCCCAGGAGAGCTTCTCCGGCGTGGCGGTCATCAAGGCCTTCGTCAAGGAGTCTTTGGAGCTCATGGCCTTCAAAAAGCTCAATGTGGAAAACGAAAAGGCCAACATCGACCACACCAAGGCCTCGGTCCTCATGCGCATCCTGGTGACCCTCTTCGTCGAGAGCGTCATCTGCGTCATTCTGGGCTACGGCGGCTATCTCGTTTATTCCGACCGATTCTCCGCCGGTCAGCTGGTGGAGTTCATCAGCTACTTCACCTCCGTGGTCTGGCCCATCATGGCGGTCTCCGAGCTCATCGACATGACCTCCCGTGGCCGGGCCTCCCTCAACCGCATCGGTGAGCTGCTGGATGCCGAGATCACCGTGGCGGACCGGGAAGGCGTTGCCGAGCTGGAAAACGTCAGGGGCGATATCGAGTTCAAGAATCTCAGCTTCCGCTACCCCGGCGGCGAATTCGATGCCCTGGAGAATGTGTCCTTCACCATCAAGGCCGGTGAAAATGTGGGTCTGGTGGGCAAGACCGGCGCGGGCAAGACCACGCTGGTGGACCTGCTTCTGCGGACCTACAATGTCCCCGACGGCACTGTGTTCCTGGACGGCCACGATGTCAACGAGGTTTCCATCCGCTCCGTCCGCGCCGCCTGCGCCTACGTGCCCCAGGACAATTTCCTCTTCTCCGACACCATTGAAAACAACATCGCCTTCGGCATCGAAGACTGGGACCGCGAGAAGATCATCGAGGCTGCCAAGCTTGCCGATGTGGATGAAAACATCCAGTCCTTCCAGCGCGGCTATGACACGGTCCTGGGCGAACGGGGCGTCACCGTCTCCGGCGGTCAGAAGCAGCGCATCTCCATCGCCCGCGCCCTCTTAAAGGACAGCCCCGTGCTGATTTTGGACGACAGTGTCTCCGCTGTGGATACCAAGACCGAAAAGGCCATCCTGGGCAACCTGCGCGCCACCCGGGCGGGCAAGACCACCATCCTCATCGCCCACCGGATCAGCACCATCGAATCCCTGGACAAGATCCTCTTCCTGGAGGATGGCAGGCTCACCGCCGTGGGCACCCATCAGGAGCTCCAGGAGACCTGCCCCGCCTACGCAAAAATGGTGGAGCTGCAGAAGCTTGAAGAGGAAGGAGGCGTGAGCCATGCGTGAATATCTGCCCCTACTGATCGTGGGCGGCATCATCGGTGCCTTCACCGGCATCTTCATCATCGCCTACGCCATGGTCCAGAACAAAAAGGAGGCCATGGGCTTTGAGCGGAACATGGACGACTCCGAGATCATCCGCCGCCTGCTGGCCTACGCAAAGCCCTACTGGAAGCAGTTCGCCCTGACCCTGGCGGTGATGATGTTCTCCGTGGTCTACGATGTGCTGTCCCCGCTGCTGGTGGGCCGGATCGTGGGCATGGTCCAGGAGGACTTTGTCCTCTCCGAGCTCTATGGGATGGTGGCGGTCTACGCCTCCATCCTGCTGGTGAGCCTGCTGTGCACCTACGCCCAGGCCATGCTGCTGCAGAAGACCGGCCAGAAGATCCTCTCCCAGATTCGTCTGGACGTGTTCACCCACATCGAACAGCTGAGCCATGAGCAGCTCAACAACATCCCCGTGGGCACCCTGGTCACCCGCGTTTCCAACGACCCCAACGCGATCTCCTTCATGTTCACCAACATCCTGGTGACTCTGGTGAAGAACATCATGGTGGTCTTCGGCGTGCTGGCGGCCATGCTGATGCTGAACTACGCCCTGACCCTGATGGTGCTCTGCTTCGTGCCCTTCGTGGCCATGTTCACCCTCTTCTTCCGGCGATTCTCCCGGAAGGCCCACCGGGCCGTGACCAACGCCACCACGGACCTGAACACCTTCCTCTCGGAGAATCTCTCCGGCATGAAGATCATCCAGATCTTCAACCGGGAGGACCGGAAAATGGACGATTTCATGGTCCGCACCCGGGCCCTGCGCAAGGCCAAGCTGGGCCGCATGGTGGTCTTCGGCATTTTCCGACCCATGGTGTATATGCTGAACATCTCCGCAACCCTTTGCCTGCTGTACCTGGGTTCCCGCGCCCACATCCTGGGTAAGGAGTGGTTCGGTCAGGTCATCGACAGCGCGGTGGTCGTGTCCTTCTACATGTACATCGGCAAATTCTTCAACCCCATCCAGGCTCTGGCGGAGCAGTTTGATATGCTCCAGCGCAGCTTTGCCGCCGCGGAGAAGATCTTCGCCATCATCGACCTGGAGCCCCAGGTGGTGGACGACCCCGACGCCATGGAGCTGGAGGAAATCCGGGGCGAGATCGAATTTAAGGACGTCTGGTTCTCCTACAAGCCCGACGAATGGGTGCTCAAGGGCGTTTCCTTCAAGGTCGAGGCCGGTCAGGCCGTGGCCTTCGTGGGCTCCACCGGCTCCGGCAAGACCACCATCCTCAGCCTCATCTGCCGCAATTACGACATCCAGAAGGGCCAGATCCTGATCGACGGCATCGACATCCGCAGGATCAAAATTTCCAGTCTGCGCCGCCACTTCGGCCAGATGCTCCAGGATGTGTTCCTCTTCGCCGGTGACATCCGCAGCAACATCCTCCTGCGCTCTGAGGGCATCTCCGATGAAGAGGTCATGGAGGCCGCCCGCTATGTCAATGCGGATAAGTTCATCAATCGTCTGGAGCAGGGCCTGGGCGAGGTCGTCCGGGAGCGGGGCAACAATTTCTCCGCCGGTCAGCGGCAGCTTCTGTCCTTCGCCCGGACCATCATCCACAAGCCCGCCGTCATGATTCTGGACGAGGCCACCGCCAACATCGACACGGAGACCGAGCTTCTCATCCAGGACTCCCTGGAGCGCATGAAGAACATCGGCACCATGCTGATCGTGGCCCACCGGCTCTCCACCATCCAGCACTGCGACAACATCATCCTGCTGGACCAGGGCCGCATCATCGAACAGGGCAACCACCAGGAGCTCCTGTCCCAGAAGGGCCGCTACCACCAGCTCTACATGCTGCAGTACAGCAAGGAGCAATTGAAGAACGCATAAACAAAGCCCCCGGAACTTACGTTCCGGGGGTTCGTTTGGTTTTTGACGAGAATTGCACGAAACTGCCGTTGAGTCGAAAATGATAAATGCACAATACGTTTATTGACAAACGCTTTTGGTGGGTGTATAGTGTACTTATTCAATTCTGCGGCGGAGCCGCAAAAGGAAGTGCTTTTATGCTGAAAACCCGCGATCTTTACGATTTAAACCATACGATCGCCGCAAAATATTTGGAAAACTATGAATATCCCTGGCAGGCTCTGAAGGGCATCTCGGAACTTATCCTGGCCCTTGGCCCCACTTTGGGCGCGGATTACGAGGAAATTTCTCCGTCGGTTTGGGTACATAAAACTGCCCGCGTCTTCCCCTCCGCCTATTTGGGTGCCCCCTGCATCATCGGCGCAAACACCGAGGTGCGCCACTGTGCCTTCATCCGGGGCTCCGCGCTGGTGGGCGAGGGCTGCGTGGTGGGCAACTCCGTGGAGCTGAAGAACGTCATCCTCTTCGACGGCGTTCAGGTCCCCCACTATAATTATGTGGGCGACAGCATCCTGGGCCACAAGGCCCACATGGGCGCGGGAAGCGTCACCTCCAATGTCAAGTCCGACAAAACCCTGGTCGTCGTGAAGAACGGCGAAGAAAAGGTCGAAACGGGCCTGAAAAAGTTCGGTGCCATGCTGGGCGACTTCGTCGAGGTCGGCTGCAACAGCGTCCTGAACCCCGGCACCGTCATTGGCAGACATTCCAATGTCTACCCCACCAGCTGCGTCCGGGGCATGATCGATGCGGGATGCATCTGGAAGAATGACGGAACTGTTGTGAAAAAGATTTGACCAGCGTAGGGAACGCCGTCCCCGGCGTTCCGGTGGGCCCAGGCCCACAACGCGAACCCAATGGCCGCCTGCGGCGGCCGGACCGCCGGGGACGGCGTTCCCTACTGTATAAGGAGTTTTTATCTATGGGAAAATATTTCGGTACTGACGGCTTCCGTGGGGAAGCCAATGTGAATCTGACTGCGGACCACGCTTTTAAGGTGGGCCGCTTCCTGGGCTGGTACTTCACCCAGCTCCGCCGCCGGGAGCGCAAGGAGGGTCCCGCCCGGATCGTCATCGGCAAAGACACCCGCCGCTCCAGCTACATGTTCGAGTACACCCTGGTGGGCGGTCTGGTGGCCTCCGGCGCGGATGCCTACCTGCTCCACGTCACCACCACCCCCTCCGTTGCTTATGTGGCCCGGACCGAGGATTTCGACTGCGGCATCATGATCTCCGCCTCCCACAATCCCTACCACGACAACGGCATCAAGCTCATCAACTCCTTCGGTGAGAAGATGGATGAGAGCGTCATCGCCCTCATCGAAGCTTATCTCGACGGCGAGCTGGTGGCCTTTGGCAAGGAGTGGGATGAGCTTCCCCTGGCTCACCGGGACCAGATCGGCCGGACCGTGGACCATGTCTCCGGCAGAAACCGCTACATCGGCCACCTGATCGGCATGGGCCAGTATTCCTTCAAGGGCAAAAAAGTCGGCCTGGACTGCGCCAACGGCTCCAGCTGGAACATCGCCAAGAGCGTCTTCGATGCCCTGGGTGCCAAGACCTACGTCATCAACGCCGACCCCGACGGCTACAACATCAACACCAATGCCGGCTCCACCCACATCGAGGGCCTGCAGAAGTTCGTCCTGGACAACGGTCTGGACGTGGGCTTCGCCTACGACGGCGATGCCGACCGGTGCCTGTGCGTGGATGAGAAGGGCAACATCGTCTCCGGCGACCACATTCTCTACATCTACGGACGGTACATGAAGGAGCGGGGCAAGCTGCTGATGAACACCGTGGTCACCACGGTCATGAGCAATTTTGGCCTTTACAAGGCCTTCGACGAGCTGGGCATCGACTACGCCAAGACCGCCGTGGGTGATAAGTACGTCTACGAATACATGATGCAGCATGGCTGCCGCATCGGCGGCGAGCAGAGCGGCCACATCATCTTCAGCAAGTATGCCAGTACCGGCGACGGCATCCTGACCAGCCTGAAGATCATGGAGGTCATGATGGCGAAGAAGAAGCCCCTGAGCGAGCTTCACGCCGATCTGACCATCTATCCCCAGGTGCTGAAAAATGTCCGGGTCACCGACAAGGCCGTGGCCCAGGCCGATGCCGATGTCCAGGCCGCCGTGGCGGAGGTCGCGGCAAAGCTGGGCGATTCCGGCAGAATTCTCGTCCGGGAGAGCGGCACCGAGCCCGTTGTCCGGGTCATGGTGGAGGCCGAAACGGAAGCACTCTGCCGGGAATACGTGGACTTCGTGGTGGATACCATCCAGCGCAAGGGCCACACCGTTTAAACCCCAGGCGGGACGCAATGCGTCCCGCTTTTTTGTTTGAATCGCCCCTACATTTTTTGCCGATGCCGCAATCATGTCCTTTCCCGAAAAAATCCATTGGAAACGGTTGCGCGACGGGTCGAAAAATCGTATAATAAGCAAAACGACCCTGCGGGGCGCACGAAAAAGGAGAGACAGAAATATGGGCATCGTAGTCATCGGAACTTCCTTTGTGGACATCAAGGGCTTCCCGGAGGATACCTATATCCCCACCGGACGGAATGTGGGCCGGGTGGAATACATCCACGGCGGTGTTGCCAGAAACGTCGTCGAGGACATCGCCAATGTGGAGCTGCGCCCCACCTACCTGAGCATCGTTGACGACAGCCCCATGGGCCAGGATGTGCTCACCAAGCTCCGGAAGCACAAGGTCAACTGCGACCATGTGCTGGTCCGGCCCGACGGACTGGGCCTGTGGCTGGCGGTCTTTGACAACGACGGCGACGTGGCGGGCTCCATCTCCAAGCGGCCCGATGCCTATCCCCTGGTGGGGCTGCTGGAGCGCGAGGGCGACAAGATCTTCGCCGAGGCCGATTCCGTGGTGCTCCAGGTGGACCTGCACAAGGACATCGTCAAGAAGGTTTTCGAGCTGGCCCAGAAGCACCACACCAAGCTCTTTGCTTTGGTCTCCAATATGTCCATCGCCGTGGAGCGGCGGGATTTCCTGCAGAAGTTCGACTGCTTCATCTGCAACCAGCTGGAGGCGGGTCTGCTGTTCCTGGACGATTACGAGGGCAAGACTGTCGAGGAGATGGAGCTCATCCTGGCGGACAAGGTGGTTCGCGCCAACATCCCCGCCATGGTGGTGACCATGGGCGGCAAGGGCGCGGTCTACGCAGACCGGGACGGCGGCCACGGCTACTGCCCCGCCCGGAATGTCCAGGTCAAGGACACCACCGGTGCCGGCGATGCCTTCTGCGCGGGCGTGTCCATCGGCCTGACCTACGGCAAGACCCTGGGCGAGTCCGTCCAGATCGGCACCATGCTGGCGGCCTCCGTCATCACCTCCTCCGAAAATGTCTGCCCCCGGTTCCAGCCCGCCGAGCTGGGACTGGATGTTGAAGTAGTTGACAATTGACAATTGACAGTTGACAGTTGACAGTTAAAAACGGGCCGCTATTGTATTCAACCAACAGTTGAGCGGATATTCCACCTTTGGTTGTGCTGTTGCAACCGCTGTTCCATTCCTTTTGAGGGCTGGAAACCTTAGAATATAGCCATCCAAGGAAAGGAGCAAGATTTATGGATATGACAATTGGAAAGCGCATTGCCTTTCTTCGCAAAGAGAAGGGCCTGACCCAGGAGGAGCTGGCCCAGCACATGGGCATCAGCCCCCAGGCGGTGAGCAAATGGGAGAATGACCAGACCTGCCCGGATATCTCCGCCCTGCCGAAGCTGGCGAGACTGTTTGGTGTCACCGTGGACGAGCTGCTGGAGGGTAAGGAAGCGTTGCCCGCCGTCCGGATGCTGCCCCCGGAGCAGCGAAAGGACATCAAGGATATGCTGCTGCGCATCACGGTGGATTCCGCCGAAGGTGATAGGATCCGGGTGAATCTGCCCATGGCCCTGGTGGAGATCGCCATGGAGATCGGCATGGAGATGCCCCAGATCAACGGCAACGACGCCCTGAAGGGCATCGATATGAAGAAGGTCCTGGAGATGGTGCGGCTGGGCTTCGTGGGCAACCTGGTGGAGGTGGACTCTGCCGACGGCGACAGGGTCCGCATTTTCGTGGAGTGAGCCATGATCGTGAAAGTCCGGGCCAAGGACGGCCCCAATCTGACCATCCCCATCCCCACGGCTCTGCTGTGCAGCCGCCTCACCGCCGGATTTTCCGCCAAAATAATGGAACAAAACGGCGTGCACGCCACCCCGGAGCAGATGGTCCGGTTTTTCCGAACCGCCCGGCAGTATAAGCGAAAGCACCCCGATTGGGTTATGGTCGAGGTCAAAAGTTCCGAAGGGGACTATGTTTATGTAAAGCTATAAGGACGACGACCGCGTAGGGGCGACCCTTGCGGTCGCCCTGCTGTCACCCCCACGCGAAGGAGAGAATATTATGCCGAACATCATCCACATCACCGACTTTTCCGCACCGGAACTGGATATTTTTGCCCGGAAGACGGAGAATCAGCTTCTGAACCGGGAGCATCCCGAGGAGGGCATCTTCATCGCCGAGAGTCCCAAGGTGGTTCAGCGCGCCCTGGATGGGGGCTACGCGCCGGTGGCGGTGCTGGTGGAGGACCGGCATATCGACGGCGAGGCCAGGGAAATTCTGGACCGGGTGGGAGATACGCCCGTTTACACAGCCCCCTTTGAGGTCCTGACGAAGCTGACGGGCTTCCAGCTCACCCGTGGCGTCCTCTGCGCCATGCGCCGCCGGGCTCTGCCGACCCTGGCAGAAACGCTGGAGGGTGCCACCCGTGTGGCGGTGCTGGAAAATGTCATGAACCCCACCAATGTGGGAGCCATCTTCCGCAGTGCCGCCGCCCTGGGCATGGA
>JBGVNV010000032.1:0-9940 GCA_045125955.1 Faecousia sp. | reverse complement strand
TATGCTGCCATGAATCTGAAAAAGCTGGCAAATTGGAGTTGGAAGAACTCCTTATTTTTATTTCTGGACATCTGTTTTCCAATTTTCTATACCAAAACCCCTGTTTTCCTTTCGAGAAAACAGGGGTTCTTTGACAGACTGTGAAATCCCCGTCCAACCGGACGGGGATTTTTGCGATTTCAAATCGTTCTGTAGGGGCGGATGGGACGTCGAGGACGCCAATGTCAGAAACGTAGGGAACGGCCACCGTGCCGTTCCCCCGCCGCGTTGCGGCGGGCGGGCGATTCTTGAATCGCCCCTACGGGTCTGTTTCGATATCATGCCAGGTATTTCCCAAGAAGGGGGACTTTTTGCAAAATTGCGGCTGCAATGGCGGAAATTCCGAACACCGCCAATGCCAGCACCGGGGTCCACCAGCCGGGGGCGAAGGCCAGCACATCCCAGCCCCGCTCCGCCAGCAGCTCCAGGACCAGCACGTGGATCAGATACACGCCGAAGCTCCGGTCCGCCAGCCAGGCCGCCCACCCGGGCAGGGCCGTCAGATGGTACTTTGCAAAGACGAAAAGTGCCGCCCCGGCGCAGAGGGTGGTGGGGGATGCGTGGTCGAAGAAAATCGAACTGGGACTGCCCGTGACGCCGGTGAGCCAGAGGGTGCCCGCCAGGGTCAGGGGGATGCTTAAGATTCCCGCAACCCAGAGGAGCCGCCGCGCTTTGGGGGAAAATTCCCGGCTGGCCAGCAGATGGCCCAGCAGCAGCAGGGACATCAGATCAAAAAAGAAGGTAAAATGCAGGTGATTTTCCACCGCCCGCAGTGCCTTGCTCCAATCCGGCAGCAGCACCGCCGCCAGATCCACAACCCAGGGGATGCCCTGGGCGATGACGAGGCTGAGCCCCAGAAGCTGGACCGTGAGACGCTCATCCTCTGCAATTTTCTGCAAAAAGGGCAGCATCAGATACACACCGCACAGATACGGCAGGTACCACAGGTGGTAGTGGCCCGAAGCCGCCGCATGGATTAGCTCCCGGAACCCGGCACCGGGCGACGCGGAATGGAGGGCGTAAACCGTCGCCCAAATCAGATACGCCAGAGCCATCCGGGGCACATAGCGGCAAAGGGCCTCCCGCACTGATGTTTTCCGGGGCAGGAAGATGGCACCCGTGATCATCACGAACACCGGAACCGGCCAGCGCACCAGGCTGTCCCACCCGGTCAGAGCCAGCCACCGGGCGGAATCCACGGGCACCGCCTGCCAACGCGACGCCGCCGTGTGCATCAAAACCACCGCCGCCGCACCAAAAAGCCGGAGCCACTGCAAGTAGGCGATCTGTTTTTTCATGGGGTCACCTCCTGTTTTTTTCATTTTAGCATACACGCGGCATTTTTCCTATCCCCAAAACGAAGGGGCACCCGATTTTACCCCGCCGTCAAAAACCGTTCTTTCCCCGGCGGATTTTTGGGTAAATCCCTAAAAATGTCGAAAAAGGAAAGTCTTAGTCAAAAAAATCATTGCCTAAGCGTTGCAATTGGGGTATAATGGGGTAAAATCCATCCGTATGCTCTTTTATTTGGAGGTATTATGAACGAAATGAAATTTGCGGTTCCCACCCTGTTTGGCCTGGAGGGTCTGGCGGGTGACGAGCTCAGAAGACTGGGCATGGAAAATGTCCGGGTGGAGGACCGCCGGGTTCTCTTCACCGGCGACGAGCGTGCCCTGGCCAAGGCCAATATCTGCCTGCGCACCGGCGAGCGCATCATGATCGTCCTGGCCCAGTTTGAGGCCAAGACCTTTGAGGAGCTCTTCCAGGGCGTGTACCATGCAAATCTGGAGGACTACATCCCCAAAGACGGCCAGTTCCCCGTGAAGGGCCACTGTCTGAATTCCCAGCTCATGTCCGTGTCCGACTGCCAGGCCATCATCAAGAAGGCCGCTTCCCGCCGCCTGGGCGAGAAGTACGGCGTCCAGTGGCTCCCCGAAAACAGTCCCGTCAAGTATCAGCTCCACTTCACCATCCTGAATGACCAGGTGACGCTTTCTCTGGACACCTCCGGCCCCGGCCTGCACAAGCGCGGCTACCGCGCCATCGGCAACGACGCGCCCCTGCATGAAACGCTCGCCGCCGGTATGATCCAGCTGACCCGCTACCGTGGCCGGGACTTCGTGTGGGACCCCTTCTGCGGCTCCGGCACCATCCCCATCGAGGCCGCCCTCATCGCCATCAACCGTGCCCCCGGCCTGAACCGGCACTTCGCCGCCGAGGAATTCGCCTGGATGCCCCAGGAAATCTGGGAGGACGTGAAGACCGAGGCCAAAGACCACGAGTTCCACGGCGATTACCGCATCCTGGGCTCCGACTCCGATCCCAAGTGCGTCAGCCTCGCCATGGCCAACGCCCGCAAGGCAGGTGTTTCCAAGCTCATCACCTTCAAGGATGGCGACGCCACCAAGATGAGCCTGCCCAGCGATGCCGGCATCCTCATCTGCAATCCCCCCTACGGCGAGCGCATGATGGAGCAGAGCGAGGCCAAGCGGCTGTATCAAGCTCTGGGCCGCCACCTGAAGTACGCGAACGACTGGAAGAAGTATATCATCACCTCCGAGCCCGAGTTCGAGCACTTCTTCGGCAAGCGTTCCGACAAGAAGCGCAAGTTCTACAACGGCAAGATCCAGTGTAATTATTATATGTACACCGGCGGCAATCAGAAAAAGCCCGTTAAAAAGTAATGCAGAATGATGAATGCAGAATGCATAATTAAGAAAAACATTCTGCATTATGCATTCTGAATTCTGCATTTCCAAGACAGAGAAGGCGTAAGCATGAAACATATCTTCATCATCAACCCTGCTGCGGGAAAGTCCGACAAGACCGCAGAGTACACCGCGAACATTGAAGCCGCCTGCACCGGGCTGGATTACGAGATCCTGCAGACCGAGGCCCCCGGCGATGCCACCCGCATGGCACGCCAGGCTGCAAGAACCGGAGAAGAGGTCCGGCTCTACGCCTGCGGCGGCGACGGCACCCTCAACGAGGTGGTGGCCGGTGCGGCGGGCTACGACAATGCCGCCGTCACATGCTATGTGGGCGGCAGCGGCAACGATTTCGTCAAGGTCTTCGATGACCGGGATGCCTTCCGGGACTTGAACCGGCTTCTGGATGCGGAGACCGCCACCTTCGACCTCATCGACTGCAACGGTGCCCCCGCCATCAACATCTGCTGCGTGGGTCTGGACTCCCGCATCGGCGCGGATATGATCCGCTACAAGCGTCTGCCCTTCGTCAGCGGCTCCATGGCCTACATCCTGCCCATTTTGTCGAACCTGTTCAAGGGCATCTCCGAGCACTACATCGTGGAGGTGGACGGCGAGCGCATCGACCGGGAGATGACCTTCGTCTGCGTGGCCAACGCCCGGTACTACGGCGGCGGCTTCTACGCCATGCCCGATGCCCAGCCCGACGACGGCAAGCTGGATGTGCTCCTGGTGGAGAAGATCCACCTCTGGCAGGTCCCCAACGCCCTGACCAAGTACAAGGCGGGCCGGTACAAAGACCTGGGCAGGCTGGCCCGGCACATCCGCACGGACCGCATCACCATCCGCTGTGACCAGGACAGCCCCGTGAACCTGGACGGCGAGATCCGCATGATGCGCAACGTACAGATGAAGATCGCCGACAAAAAGATCCGCTTCTTCTACCCCAGGGGGCTGAAATACAGCAAAGAACCCAGTCTGGTCTGAGATCCACACGGCTGATGCGAAAGCATTGGCCGTGTTTTTTTGCGCGGGTCCAAACCGCACCGTAGGGACGATTCAGGAATCGCCCGGTTTCCATACCTGCGGCATTGGCGGGCGATTCTTGAATCGCCCCTACAAGAAACGGTCTTTGCACATACCATGGACATAAGGCCCTTTTTCGCTGAAATCTCCCAAATCCGGCCTTCCGTGGGGGATCGCGTCAGATTTTTCCTTGCAAAACAGGCCGTTTGGGAGTATAGTATAGTAAACGGCTATATAAATTTCATCCGAAAGGAGCAACCCATGTTTATTTTCGAGATCCTCAAGGCCGTGCTCTTCGGCATCGTCGAGGGCATCACCGAGTGGCTCCCCGTGTCCTCCACGGGACACATCATCCTGCTGGACGAATTCATCAAGCTCAACGCCTCCGATGAATTCAAGTCCATGTTCAACGTGGTCATCCAGCTCGGTGCCATTCTGGCCGTCATCGTCATTTTCTTCCACAAGCTCAACCCCTTTGATCCCAAGAAATCCCCCGCCAAAAAGAAGGCCACCTGGAACCTGTGGTTCAAGGTCTGCGCCGCCATCGTCCCCAGCGGCCTGCTGGGCGTGCTCTTTGACGACTGGATGGAGGCCCACCTCCACGGCGGCATTCCCGTGTCCATCGCCCTGATCGTCTACGGCATCGCCTTCATCCTGGTGGAAAAGCGAAACCATGGGCTAGAGCCCCGGATCCGCAAGGTCTGGGACATCGACTGGCGCACCGCCATTTTAATCGGCTGCTTCCAGTGCCTGAGCCTGGTCCCCGGCACCAGCCGGTCCGGCTCCACCATCCTCGGTGCCATTTTGCTGGGCGTGGGCCGCAGCGCGGGCAGTGAGTTCTCCTTCTTCATGGCCGTGCCCACCATGCTCGGTGCCAGTGCCATCAAGCTGCTGGGCTTCCTGACCTCCGGTGCTGTCTTCGGCTTCCAGGAGCTGGTGGTCCTGCTGGTGGGCACCGTGGTCAGCTTCATCGTGTCCATGATCGCCATCAAGGCTCTGATGAACTACGTCCGCAAGCACTCCTTCTCCGCCTTCGGCGTGTACCGCATCATTCTCGGTATCGTCGTGCTGGTGTATTTCGCCATCAAGGGCATTTTCGCCTGATTCGGAAAAACGGAATTTCCACGTCATTGCGAGGGCCGCAGGCCCGTGGCAATCCCGTGGTCAGAAGGAAGCACCAATTTGGCGGTCCCGCATCGACGGGATTGCCACGTCGGGCTTCGCCCTCCTCGCAATGACGTGTTCTTTTGTGAGGGGTTTGATCGGAAAATTCAAAATTGACAACAAATAAAAATGGAGGAACTACTTATGAACAAACCCGTACTTGTTGTTATGGCAGCCGGCATGGGCAGCCGTTTCGGCGGCCTGAAGCAGCTGGAGCCCATCGATGACAACGGCCATGTGATCCTGGACTACTCCGTCTATGATGCCCACCGGGCCGGCTTCGAGACCGTCATCTTCGTCATTAAGCAGGAGCACGAGGAGCTCTTCCGGGAGAAGATCGGCGACCGCATGAGCAAGGTCATGGAGGTCAAGTATGCTTTCCAGCGTTCCGACGACCTGCCCGAGGGCTACTCCGTTCCCGAGGGCCGCGTGAAGCCCTGGGGCACCGCCCAGGCCGTTCTGGCGGTCCGGGATCTGGTGGACGGTCCCTTCGCCGTGGTCAACGCCGATGACTACTACGGTCCCGAGGGCTACGAGGAGATCTACAACTACCTGCTGCACCACCCCGACACCCCCGAAATGTATGAGTACGCCATGGTCGGCTACCTGCTGAAGAACACCGTCACCGAGAACGGCTCCGTTGCCCGCGGTGTCTGCACCGAGACCGCATCCGGCTACCTGCACTCCGTTGTCGAGCGCACCAAGATCATCAAGGGCGACCGCTGCCCCATGTACACCGAGGACGACGGCGAGACCTGGCACGACCTGTGCGAGGATGACATCGTTTCCATGAACCTGTGGGGCTTCCAGAAGAGCTATCTGGAGGAGGCCTGGGCCGGCTTCCCCGCATTCCTGGATCAGGCTCTGGCCGAGAATCCCCTGAAGGGCGAGTACTTCCTGCCCACCGTGGTCAGCAACCTGCTGAGCCAGCACAAGGCCCGGGTCAAGGTGCTCCGCTCCAACGACAAGTGGTACGGCGTTACCTACAAGGAGGATAAGCCCGGTGTCGTCGCCGCTCTGGCCGAGCTGCGCGAGAAGGGCGTCTACCCCGCCGAGCTGTGGGGCTGATCGGATAACTGAAAAACGCGCCGCTGAAAGCGGCGCGTTTTTTGTATGCCAACCCCCATCCGTAGGGGCGATTCACGAATCGCCCGCCGCCGCGAAGCGGCGGTTCCCTGCGGATTTATTGTTACATGATACAAAAATGGTAGGGGCGGGGCATTGACCCCCCCGCCGATGCCGAAGGCATCGGGACACGCCGCGATGACCACCCGTGTAAATCAGAAGGACCAGCCCCCCGTTTACCTCTGTCATTGCGAGGAGCGAAGCGACGTGGCAATCCGTTCTCTTTCCGACCCCGAAGGGGTCGGGCGGTGCTTCGCACCGCAGGGGATGCGGATTGCCACGTCGGGCTTTGCCCTCCTCGCAATGACAGTGGTAGATGGGGGCTGGTCCCTCTGCCTTCGGTACGGCAATTATGGAGACATTGCGGGCGATTCTTGAATCGCCCCTACGGTGTGGCTGGTTACATGGTCCCCAGCAGTTCCAGCTCCAGGCGGCAGATCTCCTGCTGGCGTTTGAGCAGGAGGGCGGCGAGATCGGCGATCTCCCCCTCCCGGCTCAGAGCCGTCAGCTCCCCCAGAAATTTTCGCTCCAGCGCAAAGCAGGCGGTCAGGTCCCCGGCGGTGCCGGGTCTGGGCTTTGCGGCGGTCTGACCGGTGAGCAAACGCAGCAGTCCCCGCAGGCAGGCCACCTGGGCCTCCTTCAGCTCCCAGAGCCGCCGCCAGCTCCCGCCCCGGCGGCTGAAATTGCGGTAGGTCCCCAGCAGTGGCCCCTGGTCCGCCAGCAAGGCGCGGACCCGTCCGGTAATGTCTCCGTCCCCACGGACCCGCTGCCAGACGCGCTTTTCTGCCAATTCTTCCATATCAACAGCTCCTTCGCAAAATGTTGATAAATATAATGTAGGGGCGGGGCATCGACCCGCCCGCCCATCTTCCATGACTGTCCTGTCAAATCAGAAAGATCAGGCTCTGGCTACCTCTGTCATTGCGAGGAGGGCAAAGCCCGACGTGGCAATCCGTTCTCTTTCCGACCCCTTTGGGGTCGGGCGGTGCTTTGCACCGCAGGGGATGCGGATTGCCACGTCGCTTCGCTCCTCGCAATGACAGAGGTGGACGTAAGCTGGTCCAACCGGACCGGCACGGGCAGTCCTCCGGCCTGGTCGGCGTGGGCAGTGCCGCACGCCCTACATCGGTTTTGGATGTTACAGACTGCTCTCCAAAGAATATGCCGCAAATCTCCATAGATTCCAGAAAAAAGAGATAGCATCTTGAAAAAAATATGTTATAATAAAGGGTAGTCAACACCGGAGGAGGGAGAAATATGGGCTTTGAAGCCCTGCTCGGCAATGAGCAGCTCAAGGAAAACCTGCGCGCCGCCCGGCGCAAGGGGCGCATGTCCCACTTTTACCTCCTCTCCGGCCCCCGTGGCTCCGGCAAGCATACCCTGGCGGAGCTCATCGCCGGGGCCATGCTCTGCGAACGGGAGGACGGCCCCTGCGGGGTCTGTGCCCACTGCCGCAAGGTCCGCAGTCACAGCCACCCGGACTACATCACCATCGACGACCCCACGAAAAAGACCGTCCCCGTGGACCTGATCCGCGAGGCCAGAGCCGACATTTTCGTCCGGCCCAACGAGGGCGCGAAGAAGATCTACCTCTTCCCCCGGGCCCAGGATATGGGCATCCCCGGTCAGAACGCCCTCTTAAAAGTCCTGGAGGAGCCGCCAAGCTACGGCGTGTTCCTGCTGCTGACGGACAACCCCGAGAAGCTCCTGCCCACGGTGCGGTCCCGCTGCGTGGAGCTGAAGCTCCGGGCCCTGCCCGATGAGCTGCTCCGGCAGACCCTGAGCCGGGAATTTCCCGATGCGGAGCCGGGACGGCTCGCCGCCGCCATGATGCGCTCCGGCGGCTACCTGGGCCAGGCCCGAGAGCTCCTGTCCGGCGAGGGACTCAGCGAAAACGCGAAGAATTTTGCCGCCGCATACAGCACGCGGGACGTGTTCGCCCTGCAAAAGCTGCTGACGCCCATGGAAAAATGGAAGCGCGATGCCCTGATCCCCGCCCTGGGGCAGTGGCTGGAGCTTCTGGAGCAGGCATTGCTGGTCCGCAGCGGCATGAACGCCGTCACCGCCGAGGCTGCCGCCATCGGTGCCGCCCGGTCCCCCAAGGAGCTCATGCGCTGCTGCGCAGCCCTGAAAAAGGCCATGGAATACGCCCAGGGCAATGTGTCCTGCGCGGCGGTCTGCGGCTGGCTGAGCTGGGAATTGCGGTAAATGCATAATGCACAATGCATAATGCAGAATTATTTCGTTAAACAAGATCACCATTTTTGTTGGATACGGACAGAATTCAACATTCTGCATTCTGCATTCAGCATTCTGCATTTTTACGAAGGAGAATAACATGGAACAACTGAACCTGACCCCCGTTGAGGAGGAGGTCATTGAGCTGGCCCCTGTGGTGGAGGAAGTGCCCCAGGAGCCCGAATATGTGGAGGTGGTGGATGTCCAGTTCCGCCCCGGTCAGAAGGTCTACTTTTTCGACCCCGACGGCATGGACATCCAGCAGTACGACCACCTGATCATCGACACCGCCCGGGGCCCCGAGTACGGCATCTGCTCCGGCGGCAACCATCGCGTTCCGGCCAAGGACGTGGTCCAGCCCCTGCGCAAGGTGCTCCGCTTCGCCACCGAGGCCGACGAAAAGCAGATGATCGAAATGCGCAACAAGGAGAAGAAGGCCTACCAGGTCTGCCTGCAGAAGATCGCAGACCATGGTCTGGATATGCAGCTGGTCTCCGCCGAGTATTCCTTCGACGGCAGCAAGATTCTCTTCTTCTTCACCGCCGACGAGCGTGTGGACTTCCGTGAGCTGGTCAAGAATCTGGCCTCCATTTTCCATACCCGCATCGAGCTGCGCCAGATCGGTGTCCGGGACAAGGCCAAGATGATCGGCGGCCTGGGCATCTGCGGCCGGCCCTTCTGCTGCGCCAGCTTCCTGGAGGAGTTCCAGCCCGTGTCCATCAAGATGGCCAAGACCCAGAACCTCTCCCTGAACCCCACCAAGATCTCCGGCACCTGCGGCCGCCTCATGTGCTGCCTGAAATATGAGCAGGAGGCCTACGAGGATCTCATCAAGACCGCCCCCAAGGCCGACTCCTTCGTGGATACCCCCGACGGCCGGGGCACCGTGGTGGATGTGAATCTCCTGCGCCAGAGCGTCAAGGTCCGCATGGAGAACAGCCCCGAGACCGTGGGCTGCTACAAAAACTGCGACATCTGCGTCCTGCGCAGCGGCAAGGCCAAGAAGAACGATCCCCCCATCCCTGCGGATCTGGCCCCCATCTCCGGCTCCGGCAACGCCCCCCGGAAGACCGAGGAAAAGCAGGAGGAGTCCGCCTTCCTGGAGCCCGTGAAGTTCCGTTATTCCACCGAGAGTCTGGTGGAGGAGCAGCCCATCGCCGCCGCCGAGCCCGAGGAGGCCCGGGAGGAGCCCAGGCAGCGCAGAAACAAGCCCAACCGCCCCAAAAAGCCCCGCAACGAGGACCAGGGCGAGAAGGCCGAAAAGCCTGAGAAGCACGAGAAGCAGGAGAAGGCCCCCCGTCCCCCCAGAAAGCCCCGTCCCGAACGCCGGGAGGACCAGGAGGAGCTGCCTGAGCAGCTGAAGACCGAGGCGGTCAAGGAGAAGATCCACCGCCGCAAGCCCTACTACCACAACCGCCGCCGCAGACCCAAGGGTGACGGTGGCGCACCCGCCGGTGAATAAATGATCGAACCGCCCCGGATCTCCGGGGCGGTCTTTTTTGTAGACCAACTATGTAAAGTCAAGTGGTCGGGCGGATGTAGTCTCTGGAAAACGGTGTATTTTTATTAAGGATAGCGAAAATGACTCTGACGAGCTTTTTTGCGCAATGTGAGACAGCGATATTGAAATGCTTACCCTC